>NZ_JAIXHZ010000113.1:0-70600 GCF_043392705.1 Dysgonomonas sp. Shenzhen-Wh21 | reverse complement strand
AATTCTTCTGCCGCCATTCCGCCCTTATTATCCGGGGCAAGGAAGTGCCTATGTAGGTATACTGGATGCTTTTATGGATAATAAGGGCGGAATGGCGGCAGAAGAATTCGACGGTTTTTGTGACGAAATAGTCCCACTTTCGATTATGCCTAAATACTGCTGGAGCAATAACGAGATATTTACAGCCGAGATAAAACTAAGCAACTATTCGAAGGAAGCTCTCTCGAAAAAGAATTTGTCATGGACGCTAAGCAAAGCGCATAGCAATGTAAATGTAGCCAGAGGAGAATTTCCTATCAATATTTCTCAAGGTCATTTAGGCGAAGTAGGAAAAATAAAAGTACCTCTTCAAGATATAAATACGGCAACTCAACTCGTATTAACATTACAGACAGGCCCTCATGTAAATAAATACGATATATGGGTATATCCCGATAAGCAAGTATCTGTAAAATCGGATATAAAAGAAGCTTCGAGCCTGAAACAAGCTCTAGACTTGCTACAGCAGGGACATAAAGTATTATATATTCCCGATCATAAAGAAGTAGAAAAGCTTTCTGTGGGAGGATTGTTTACTCCCGACTATTGGAATTACGCTATGTTCAAGAATATTTCGGAATGGTTGAAAAGGGATGTGTCTCCGGGAACACTCTCTATATTGACAGACCCTTCCCATCAGCTATTCAAGGAGTTTCCGACTGAAACACATAGCAACTGGCAATGGTGGATTATATCAAAAAACTCAAGACCTTTTATTCTCGACAGAACCCCTAAAGATTACAAACCGTTGGTGCAAGTAATTGACAATATAGAGCGTAACCACAAACTTGGATTGATATTCGAAATGCAGGTTGGTAAAGGAAAATTGCTTGTTTGTATGTGCGATCTGAAAGCTATTAGCGACAAACCCGAAGGAAAACAGTTTGGGCAGGCTATAATCGATTATATGAGTTCTGCCGACTTTAACCCTGCAAGTGAATACACAGCAGAAGATATAAAAAGCCTGTTTAGCACTTCTATAAAAGAGAAGAAGATTGTAGGAGTAAAGAATATTACTACCTATAAGTAGACAGGACTTATCATTCTGAATGAAATCAAGCATCTCATATCCGATAGAGAACGTTCGTTACATTCAGAATGACAAGCTATAATAATTACTGATATAGCGTCTTAGCTATCCCCTGTTCCAAACCCCGAAGCTCAGCCAAGCCTCTGAGGCGACCAATACAGGAATACCCCGGATTGGTTTTCTTGTTCAGATCGTCAATCATCTGATGTCCGTGATCGGGGCGGAAAGGAATAGATATATTACGTTGCTGTTGTATTTCCAAGAGTCCTTTCATAACGCCATACATGTCCACATCGCCTTCGAGATGATTTGCCTCATAAAAATTGCCCTCCGCATCACGCTGAGTAGAACGTAAATGCACGAAGTTGACTCTGTCACCCAAGCGTTTGATCATATTAGGCAAGTCATTATCGGCACGCACACCGAATGAGCCCGTACAAAAACATAGTCCGTTTGAATTGTTAGGCACAGCTTCAACCAATTTATTAAAGTCTGATTCCGTGCTCAGAATACGTGGCAATCCGAGAATCGGATAAGGCGGATCATCGGGATGAATAGCCAGCTTCACACCGACCTCATCGGCAACGGGCGCAATCTCTTTTACAAACTCTATCAGGTTTTTTCTTAGCCTATCTGCATTTATATCTCTATAACGGTCGAGCTGCGCTTGGAACTCTTCAAGGGTAAAACTTTCTTCTGCACCCGGTAGTCCGGCAATCATATTACGGACTAATAGGTCTTTATCCTCCTGCGTCATTTCTTCGAAACGTTTCTTCGCTTTAGCAATATCTTCAGATGAGTATTCTTGCTCTGCACCGGGACGTTTTAGTATGAACAATTCGAACGCCATAAAAGCAGCACGCTCGAAGCGTAAGGCCTTCGACCCGTCGGGCATTGTATAAGCCAAGTCGGTACGTGTCCAATCCAGCACTGGCATAAAATTGTATGTCACAATCGTAATGTCGCATTTAGCTAGATTACGAATACTTTCTTTATAGTTATCAATGTACTTTCGGTAGTCTCCTTCCTGCGTTTTTATATGTTCATGCACAGGGATACTTTCCACAACAGACCACCTGAGACTGGCACTTTCAATTATATCTTTGCGCTTTTGTATTTCTTCCACTGTCCACACTTCACCATTCTTGATATGATGCAGTGCGGTTACAATTCCTGTTGCCCCTGCTTGCTTTATATCCGACAATGATACCGGGTCATTTGGCCCGTACCATCTCCACGTTTGTTCGCTAAGTATCATATATTATTTTTTTCTTATATTCAGTATATATCAAATAGTAAATGAATCGAATCCTCCGTCTACAAGAAGAATAGAACCATTTACAAAACCCGACGCATCGCTTACCAAATAGTGAATTGAGCCTAACAGTTCATCCGATTCTCCAAATCGACGAAATGGCGTATGTGCTATAATTGACTTTGCCCGATCGGTATACGAACCATCGGGATTAAGCAATAGCGAACGATTTTGCTCAGTAATGAAGAAGCCCGGAGCAATGGCGTTCACCCGAAAATTATCCCCAAATTTGAGAGACAGCTCTCCGGCCATATACTTTGTAAAATTGGCTACAGCAGCTTTTGCCACACCATAGCCCATTACACGAGTTAACGGGCGAAACGAAGACTCAGAAGCAATATTGATTATGTTGCCTTTGCCATTGTCTACCATCGCCTTTGCAAAAACCAAAGTAGGTAATACCGAACCAAAGAGATTGAGATCCATCACATCTCGAAATGCAGTAACATCGATATCGAAGATTGTTTTATCAGGTGGAATAGTAGCACCCGCCATATTCCCTCCGGCTGCATTTATGAGCACATCTATTTTGCCATATTTGCGGACTATCGCTTCTCTATTTTCTTCAAGGTTGGCTTTGTTCAGAACATCCGACACAAAGAAAGCCGCCTCATTGCCCGCTAGTCTTATTTTCTCAGCAAGGGCTTCTCCCTTTTCTTTAGAGCGTCCCAGAATAACAACTTTAGCACCCTGCTCTGCTAAGTATTCTGCCATCTGTGCACCTAATATACCATAGCCTCCTGTAATGGCTACAACCTTATCTTGGATATCGAATATGTTTTTTTTCATAGTTTATAATTACTGTAATAGTCAACGTTTTCTTTTATGAGTATATCTATCGGCATATAGTTTACTTTTTCGGGAACTTGCTTGAATAAGAAATAGTTCCCCATTGCTTTCAGAGCATCATATCCTTGCAGCTCGGGACGCTGCGAAAGGATGAAAGATATACGTCCATCCCTCAATCCTTTTATGTTTCGTTCGATGGCGTCATGCCCGACTAACCTAATCTTATTTTGCTGATCGGCATCAAGTTTTTCTAAGAGGGTAACCAGTTCATATATTCGTGAATTAAGAACGATCCCTCCAACCAAACCCTGACTATTATTGATAATATCTTTGACCTCAAGAAGAGTCATCGTATAATCATCGGGGTTAATTTCAATATGATGGATATTCCCCCTAAAGTTGTTATTCTCGAGATATTCCATAAATCCGTTTTCACGGGTTTTCATTTGTACAGATATCTCCTTATATCTGAAACGTATATGAGCTATTATGATATCAGCTGCTGTTCCTACCTCGTTCAATAAAAGCTTAGCAGCGATAACTCCTGTACCGAATGAGTCGCCGCCAAAGTAAGATAGGTCTTTTTGCCCCGATATACCCGAATCTATATAAATGTATGGCATGCCTTTAGCGTCCAGTTCTTTTGACAACTTGATAACATAATCGCCAAACAGAGTAGCAATCAACACGCCGTCAAACTCTTTCTCCTTAAATGAATTAACAGCATTGACAAAGGAAAAGCGATCATATTGATTGAAAAGGAAGTACTCTGTGCTTATATTGAATTTCTTCAATTCATCTGTAGCTTTATCGACGCCTTCACAGACCAACTGCCAATAATCGCCGAAAGAATAAGTGGGCGCAAGAATAGCAAACTTGTAACTCTTCTTTGATGCCAGAAAGCGGGCGACCATATTCGGCTCGTAGTTTATTTCTTTCAGAACCTTTTCAACTTTGGCTCTTTTCTCTTCTGATACCCTTCCCCTATTGTGCAGTACCCTGTCGACCGTACCGGTGGAAACACCAGCCATGCGGGCTATATCTATAATTCGTATATTCATATTTCGATAGAAACTGTATGTCTGTATACATATTACTTGATTGCAAAATTAATCTTTTAAGATTAGCAAACAATATGTGTGCGCACACATATTTAAACAATAAAATATAAACAATTGATTACGAACGGATAAATAATATCATTATGCTAAACAACATATTTTAGATGAAAGGTCAATTATTTAAAAGTACGACAGCAAAAACAGATCGACACATACCGCAAATACCATTAATATCTCCGTACGGATATTGACCCGAACAGCAATTTTAAGATCTGTGTAAGTCAGTTCTTTATCATTATATCCGATATAAGGCTTTTCGACCCGTTGTCCGAAATAGACATTCGATCCACCAAAGCGACAATTAAGAATACCGGCTAAAGCAGCCTCGGGATAGCCAGAGTTGGGGCTTGCATGCTGAGAGCCAAACTTTCGGACAAACGATAACAATGATATTTTTCCACTTACGACTATCATCAGTAAAGATGTTAAACGTGCAGGAATATAATTTGCAACATCATCTATCCGTGCAGCCCAACATCCAAATTGCTTATACCGATCGCTCTTATATCCAATCATAGAGTCTAACGTATTGACCATCTTATAGGCAAACATGCCGGGTACACCCAAAAGTATAAACCAAAATAATGGAGCAATAACTCCATCACTAAGATTTTCGGATAATGTTTCTAACGCAGCCGTACGTATCTGCTGCGGCGACAAAGCAGAAGTATCACGTCCTACGATACGGGCAACCTGTTTTCGTCCTTCTTCGACCGAAGAGTCGACAGCCACAAAGACATTTCGGACCTCATCTATCAAAGTCTTACCTGCAAGGCAAAAGAAAACCACGACAGAAGAAAAGGCTATAGACAGATATGGATTTACATAATCCAATCCTTTAATAATAAAGAAAAGAACAAGGAAACTCGATAAAATCAGAATAATAGAAAATAAAGCTCCTTTCATCATTCGTTTATTTCCTTTGTTGAGTTGCTTTTCGCCCCATGCTATAATTTTACCCATAGCCACTACTGGATGGGGCAACCAGCGGGGGTCGCCAAACAATTTGTCGGCAGTCCAGCCTATCAACAAAGGCAAAAGAGTATACAAGAGTTTTATATCCATCCTTTAATTGCTTTTACAAACGTATCATTTTCTTCGGGCGACTGTGTTGCAACACGGAAATAATGTTCATTCAAGCCATAAAAATTAGAAGCATCACGGATTAGTATGCCATGTTTTTGAATCAAATATTCTTTTAGTTCCGAAGCTTTTTTATCCGTCAGCCGGCATAAGAAAAAATGTGTATCGGTATCATATACCTCTAGTGTTTCTATCTGTGATAATCCCTTATGGAAGCGTTTTGCTTCTGCAATATATTCTTCTACGTTTATTATCTCAGCTCCATTCTCCAATAGGAATTTACCCGCCTCTATCGCCAATCCGTTTACAGACCAAGGCATACAATATTTAGAAATCAATGCCAATGTTTCTGAACAGGCCGTTATATATCCCAACCGAAGTCCGGGAATAGCATAACGCTTTGTCATAGAATGCAACAATATCACATTCTTGTATTGCATTGCTTCTGATACAGAAAACAGCGATTTGGTTGTAAAATATTCATAAGACTGATCTATAACAATATATTTCTCAGTATGAGATATGATATATTCTTTCAACGTCTCTTTATCTGTAACTGTTCCTGTAGGATTGTTAGGGTTACAAAGCCAAACGATATCTGCTTGCTCCGGGACATCATCTATAGATTTTACCATACTGACAACATGGTCATTTACCAAACAGGCGTCTCCGTATTCGCTAAAGGTAGGGTGAATAACAGCAGAGTGTTTTCCTCTAAAAGCCTGAGCTATCATATAAATGGCTTCGGTAGCACCATTTGTTATGCAGATATTATTTGTAGCTACTTGGTTTTGATCTGCTATCAGTCTCGAAAGAGAAATTGCATCCGGCTCGGGATACGAGTGTATCGACGCTATACGAGAACACAAATAGTCATCCAATACAGACAAGTCCTGCCGGGTATATATATTAGAACTGAAATTACTTACGATTTTCTTACCGTAATTATATATATCGTCTCCGTGCCCGTTGATCATGATAAGCCGTTGTTATCTGTCATTATTTTATAAACCAAATCCATATCCACATGCTTACGAACATGGTCTGCCAACTTATTGTATTGTTCTTCTTTAAACGCCTTGAAATCGAAAGGCGTATCGGATAGTTTATCGGCATAAGGAGATAAAAGATAATCTATAACTACCCCATTGTCCAAGATACCATGTATATATGTACCAAAACATTTCTCACTTACAAAATACCCGTCTCCCCTACCATCTTCCAGTCTATTTAAAGAAGCTTGTTTTGCATTCTCTACCGGAGTAGTTGCTCCCATGTGTATTTCGTAGCCTTCACATACAGATTGGGTATTCAAGAAAGAGAACTTCACCTGACGGGTTACTTTTTCGCCTTCCATCTGTGTTGTTATAGGCAGTAGTCCTAGTCCGGGTAAGCGTTCTATATTACTTTCCACGTGATTGGGATCGCAAACCTCCTGCCCCATTATCTGATAGCCGCCACAGATACCGACTACTGTTGCTCCGTTTTTATGGGCTTTTACAATACTTTGGGCTACACCGTTGCGACGGATCTCGTATAAGTCGGAAAGAGTACTCTTACTGCCGGGTATGAGCACGATATCTGCTTTTTCTATTTCATCTGTATTATTGGTATAATAAAGATGTACACGCGGGTCACGCTCCAATACATTAAAGTCAGTAAAGTTAGACAAGTGCCTTAGTAATACGACTGCAACATTCACCTTCCCATGTGTGGCCTGAAGATTCTTTGTTTGCAGCATCACAGAGTCTTCCTCTTCTATATAAATATCCTTATAGTATGGCACAACGCCAATTACCGGTATTTGGCAAAGGTCTTCTATCATCTTAACACCCGATTCGAACAAGCGGATATCTCCCCTGAACTTATTGATAAGAATACCTTTTACATGCTTTCTTTCTTCTTCGGTGAGCAACATAATAGAGCCATAGACAGAAGCGAAAACACCACCCCGATCTATATCCGCCACCAATATTACATCGGCTTTGGCATGTATAGCCATTGGCATATTTACCAAATCGACAGCCCGCAGATTTATCTCCGAAATACTGCCTGCACCTTCCATCACCACAGGATTGTATCGCTGTGCCAAACGGTCGAATGCATCATTTACCTCTTTGCGGAGTTGCTCTCTGCCTTCCACTCTAAAGTACTCATAAGCGTGTTGATTACCTACCGGCTTTCCATTAAGCACAACTTGACAAACCTTGTCTGTAGTCGGCTTCAACAGCAAAGGATTCATATCCGTATGGCAAGGTACGCCCGCAGCTTCGGCCTGTACAGCTTGTGCACGCCCTATCTCCAACCCTTCGGGTGTAGCATAGGAATTCAACGCCATATTTTGCGCTTTGAAAGGTGCAGGACGATAACCATCCTGTAGAAAGATACGGCAAAACGCCGCAGTGATTATACTTTTACCCACATCGCTGCCCGTTCCTGCAAACATGACAGGATGAAGCTGCTTTGAGGCTTTTTGAGAATGAGACATGAAAAATGAACTATAATTTACGAGTGGTAAAGGTAGAACTTTTATCTGTGAAAAAGTGTATCTTTGAGTGTATCAATTTATCTATTATATATACGTGGAACAAAAAAGGTGACAGATCAGAAACATACAAACACCTGTTACTTTTGTTACTTTTGTCACCTTTTTCTCTAAAATAACTTTGTATCATGATAAGAATAAACATATCGGAAGAGATCAAGAACCTTTGGCCCGACTTTCACGGAGCTGCTATTTTTGCGAAGGTAAAAAACACTCTCCACAATAAGGAGTTGTGGGATGAGATCAACATATTATCGGAAGAATATAGAGCAAATCACGAGATAGAAGATATAAAAAAGAATCCGGCTATCGCAGCCACCCGAGAGGCATATAAGAAGTTTGGGAAAGACCCCAATCGCTATCGCCCGTCTGCGGAAGCCTTATGTCGTCGTATATTGCGCGATTTACCATTATACCAGATCGATACATTGGTTGACCTCATCAACCTTGTTTCGATAAAGACCGGATACTCGATAGGTGGATTCGATGCAGATAAAATACAAGGAGACAGCTTAATATTGGGAATAGGCAAAGAAAACGAACCTTACGAAGGTATCGGAAAAGGTATATTAAATATAGAAGGGTTACCTGTATACCGTGACTCTTTAGGAGGCATCGGTACACCAACAAGCGACCACGAAAGAACAAAACTAAGCGTAGAAACAACTAATTTCTTGGCTTTGATAAACGGGTATAGCGGAACGAATGGTTTGAAAGAGGCTGCCGAATATATGCAGGCCTTATTGAAAAAATATACAGACTCGGAAAAAGATAAGATAGTCTATTATTAAATGGAACGACCATGAAAATATTAACAGGCACTCAGATAAAAGAAGCGGATAGATATACGATCGAACATGAACCGATAAGTTCTATCGACCTGATGGAAAGAGCTTCTAATGCTATTGCTGAATGGATATGCAACAATATAAGTAAAGCCTTTCCCCTCTTATTCCTCATAGGAAAAGGAAATAACGGCGGCGATGGACTAGCTATTGCCCGCATTTTGTTTCATGCAGGGTATGACTGTTCGGTATATCTTCCATTCGATAAAGAGCAACTGACGAGTGAATGCGCGATCAATTTAGAACGGCTCCCTTCTTATATTGAAAGGGTTACAGATATAAATAGAATTTCCAATAAACAGATCCTTATAGATTCGTTTTTAGGAACAGGTGTAAAAGGTACTTTGAAAGAGCCTTTATTGTCTATTATCAGAAAAGTTAACTCATTACCCAATAAGGTTATTTCCATCGATCTTCCGTCGGGTATGATGAGTGAATTCGGTAATACGGATCAGACGGTTATAAAAGCGGATATTACCCTTACCCTAGAGTTTCCCAAACTTGCCATGCTTTTGCCTAAAGCCGGAGAGTATTTCGGAGAAATAATAACCCTGTCGATTGGGCTTAGCAGAGAGTATATAGAGAACGCCCCATCGCTATACCACTATATTACAAAAGAGTATATACAAAGTATAACACTCAAACGAGAAAAATTCGGACATAAAGGTACTTATGGTCATGCTTTACTTATTTGCGGATCGAAAGGAATGGCTGGTGCAGCCACCTTAGCCACAGGTGCAGCCCTACGCTCGGGATGCGGATTAGTTACTACACACATATCTTACAACGAGCGCTTTGCAATACAGGCAAATTATCCTTCAGCAATGCTCAGCCTCGATGATGAAGATTACTTCTCTTCTGTACCCAAAGATTTATCCAAATATACCGCAATAGGCATCGGCTGCGGACTTGGACAGAGACACCAGACAGGCGAGGCATTCAAAGAACTACTGACTACTTCATACAAACAACCCTTTGTAATCGATGCTGATGCACTGAATATATTAGCAGACGATTACCATATAAAGCAGCGAGTCCCCGAAAACAGTATTCTCACGCCTCACCCGGGAGAGCTCAAGCGTTTGGTTGGAGAATGGCACGATGAGGAAGAAAAGATAAACCTTGTGAGACGCTATGCAGCCAATATAAAGTCGATTATTATCGTGAAAGGAGCACACACGATGATATGCTTACCCGATGGCAATTGCTATTTTAATTCTACAGGAAATAGCGGCATGGCCAAAGGTGGTAGTGGAGACGTGCTCACAGGATATATTACAGGATTATTAGCAAGGGGATATAGTAGTGCTCATGCTGCAATACTGGGAGTATACGCACATGGACTTGCCGGAGACAAAGCTGCTGCGAAATGGGGTATCGAAAGTATGAATAGCAAAGATATTATCGACTTCCTTTAACGAAGGAAATACAAAAAAAGAAGCCCGCAAAATCACATCGCAGACTTCCTGTACCTTAACACAAACTTTACAAACTACACATTCTTATAACGACGTGCAGAATGAAAAAGTTCATGATTTCTAATTAATTAACAATATATTTATCTATTATTCTTGAAAAATATAAGAAATATTATACGCTTATCACAAGTAAATCTACACTAACCAAATAGAATAAATCTATATATAATAGATAAGCTCATAATAACGAATAACAAACTCGAAAACAACAATATATAGACGACCTCAAATAATATAAAATAAATAAGCCTAACAATATTAGTTGCAAGTGCAATTGTTTCAATAATATTCATATCTTTGTTATACCAATCACAAAGTTGTTACTTACGCACTATAATAGCTCCTCATAATTAAAAGAATAAAATTATGGAAGCTAAAAAACAGGCATTGGAAAAGAGCTTGATAAGTCTACAAAGCAACATGCTAAGCTTTGCTTTTAGATTAACATCGGATAAAGAAGATGCAAAGGACCTTACTCAGGAAGCAACCCTTAAAGTATTGAGCAGCTTTGATAAATATTACGATAATATCAACTTTAAAGGATGGGTCTTCACGATTATGCACAACATCTTTGTGAATAATTATCGCCAAGCCCTTCGCAACCAGACTATCGTTGATCAAACTGAAAATTTATATTGGATAAATCTCGCTCAGAATTCAGCTTCGGATTCTCCTGAAGATGCTTATTCATATATAGAAATATATAAGGTATTGAATACATTTAATGAAGAACATCGGGTTCCTTTTACAATGCATCTATCGGGCTATAAATATGAAGAAATAGCTAAAAAGATGAATCTACCATTAGGCACAATAAAGAGTCGTATCTTTTTTGCCAGAAAAAGGCTGCAAGAGTTACTCAAAGACTATTAATAAAACTATCAGTTCACATCCTGAGTCAGCATCAATATAAGATAAGGGCATATTTTGGAAGACAGAATATGTCCTTATCTTATTATAACAATTGTTCTTCAATAAAAGCCTATATTCGGTTCTTATCGCTAGAAAAACAAATACTTATAAATATTTTCTATAGTTCATACCCCTATAAAAAGTAGAAAACATATATCATTTATCAAAACTTCCTGCTAATTTTAGATTTTGTAGTTTGTAGTAGTGAACACTAAAAAATTATACCAATGAAGATACACGAATACCAAGCTAAAGATTTATTCTCATCCTACGGTATCCCTGTTAAAGAACAAATACTATGCTATGAGCCTGGAGAGGCAGCAGTTGCATACGAAGAGTTGGACAAGGAATGCGTAGTAATAAAAGCACAAGTATTAACCGGAGGTCGGGGCAAAGCCGGAGGAGTAAAACTCGCAAAAAGCAAAGAAGAAGCCAAAGATCATGCAAAAAATATTCTTGGACTAACCATCAAAGGTTATCCCGTTACGAAAGTCATCGTAACTGAAGCCGTAGACATAGCGTTGGAATATTATATGAGTTTTATAATAGACCGAAATACAAAGTCAGTCATACTAATGATGTGTGCCGAAGGTGGAGTAGATATTGAGGAAGTAGCAGAGAAGACTCCTGAGAAAATTTATAAATTTGCGATAGACCCGTTGGTTGGGCTGCCCGACTATCTTGCCCGCAAATTTGCCTTTGTCTTATTTCAAGACCTAAATCAAGTAAATCAAATGGCTTCTATATTACAGAGGCTATATAAATTATTCATAGATAAAGATGCATCACTAGCTGAAATTAATCCGCTGGTTACCACCAAAGACGGAAAACTATTGGCTGTGGATGCAAAAATGACATTCGACGATAATGCCTTATATCGTCAGCCGGAAATACTGAGCCTTTTTGAGCCTACGGAAGACGAAAAAGTAGAAACAGCAGCCAAAGAGAAAGGATTCAGCTTTGTAAGACTCGATGGAGAGATCGGTTGCATGGTAAACGGAGCCGGACTGGCGATGGCTACAATGGATATGATAAAACTATATGGCGGTGCCCCTGCAAACTTTCTTGATATTGGAGGAAGCTCCAACCCCAACAAGGTAATAGATGCTATGACTCTGTTATTGAAAGATCCAAAAGTAAAAGTTGTGTTGATTAATATATTTGGTGGTATAACTCGCTGTGATGATGTTGCGTCGGGTTTACTTTCTGCCTTTGAGCAACTAAAAACAGATATTCCTGTGATTGTACGCCTTACAGGCACAAATGAAAAAGAGGGAAGAGAAATGTTGATCGGAACTCGATTTAAGGTTGCAGAAACAATGGGCGAAGCCACCCGAATGGCAGTGGCAGCCTCCAAAGAATAAGCTTATTGCTGATATTAAGTAATGATCAAAGCTAAAAAAGAAAAATATGAGTATACTTATAAATGAATCAACACGATTGATCGTACAAGGAATTACCGGGAGAGACGGTAGTTTCCATACAAAAAAGATGTTAGAATACGGAACTAAAGTTGTAGGCGGAACTACTCCAGGAAAAGGAGGAACCGATATCCTTGGTGTTCCAGTATTCAATACTGTCGCCGATGCTGTAAAAGCAACACAAGCAAACACATCTATTATATTCGTTCCGGCACGCTTCGCCGCAGATGCTATTATGGAGGCGGCTGATGCAGGCATCGCACTTATTATCTGCATATCCGAAGGTGTTCCCACATTAGATGTAGTCAAAGCACACCGCTTTGTACAAATGAAAGGAGCTATGCTTATTGGCCCTAATTGCCCAGGACTAATGTCTCCTGAAAAAAGCTTGGTGGGAATATTACCCGGACAAATATTTAAGAAAGGGAATATCGGAGTTATCAGCCGTAGTGGAACTCTAACTTATGAAGTTGTATATCATTTAACAGCAAATGGTATGGGACAATCTTCAGCAATAGGAATGGGAGGAGACCCTGTTGTAGGATTATACTTCCGTGAATTACTGGAGATGCTTCAAAACGATCCGGACACAGATGCCATTGTTATGATTGGAGAGATTGGCGGAAACGCAGAAGAACAAGCCGCCGAGTATATAAAGAAGCATGTAACAAAACCCGTAGTTGGCTTTATTGCCGGGCAATCGGCTCCTCCGGGAAAACAAATGGGACATGCGGGAGCTATTATATCGAGCGGATCGGGTACTGCAGCCGAGAAAATTGCAGCATTAGAGGCTGCGGGCGTCCAAGTAGCTAAAGAACCATCGGAAATACCGGGTATATTAAAAGAAAAGTTGAAGAAGTAAAGATGATTACAACATAAAACAGAAAGAGGTTGCCTAACTTGGCAACCTCTTTCACTAAAAACCCTTTGATAAAACGAAGTTATTTAATTTCAATCTTTTTTACCTTATCCTCTAATGCCTTATTTAACTTCGGTAAAGTGATTTGCAATACTCCGTCTTTTTGTGAAGCTTCAATACTTTCTGCATCAACGTTCTCAGGTATTGCAAAACTACGTGAGAATGAAGAGGCCCTGAACTCTTGACGTAAAACTTTTTCGTTTTCATCTTTTTCTTCACTCTGTGTTTCACTCTGCGCCGAAATTTTAAGAACGCCCTTTTCTATCTCTATTCTTACGTCCTCTTTCTTAAATCCGGGTATAGACAATTCAATATTGAATGATTTGTCATTTTCAGTAATATTTGTTGCCGGAAGATTTCCTTCAACAAAGCTGAATAAATCATCATTCAAATAATTGCTAAAGAATGTAGGGAAAAAGCTCCCACTTCTGTCAAATTTTCTAATTAATTGATTTTTCATTGCTGTATCCTCCTTAATTAAATTAATTTTTATCTGTTATTACAGAATCTAATTTCATCTATAAATACAAATGCAAAAAGTAGGCCACACTGCAATTGTGTCATAAAAACAAATAAAAAAAATCGAACAAAAAAAAAAAGCAAACATCTAATAATCAGAACACATACCTAAAAAACAAAAAAACAAACGAGACATTCTGTCAGATACAAGAAAAACTTCTATATCCAACGTATAGAAGTTTTTATAAATTAATAAAGGCTAAACCTATCAAAAGTCTAGCCTCTATCTATAATAGAATATTAGTATTATTTACAGAGAATGAACGTGAGCAGCTAATTTTGACTTCAAGTTTCCTGCTTTATTCTTGTGAATCACATTTTTCTTAGCTAGTCTGTCAAGCATAGAGCAAACTGAAGGATATTGCTTTTGAGCCTCTTCTTTATCAGTCAGTAAACGAAATTTACGAACTGCATTACGAGTTGTTCTAGCTACATATCTGTTTCTCAAGCGTCTTGTTTCTGCTTGTCTGATTCTTTTTTCTGCTGATTTATGATTTGCCATATCGACTAATCCTTATATTGTTATTTTATTTCTTATTAAGTAGCCCATAGGGGAGTCGAACCCCTCTTTCAAGAATGAAAATCTTGCGTCCTAACCGATAGACGAATGGGCCATCCTGTGGAGCTTCTCTGTTTTGCAGTATCATTCTCCCTTGATTGCGGATGCAAAGGTAAGGCATTTTTGGTTATGTGCAAATATTTGCGGCTATTTTTTTCTAAAATATTTCACACAAAACGATAGACTCCTGATAGTCAATAACATTATTTGATCAAGAAATAGTAAAGAATATCCATTAACAAACAAAAACTTGTGAAGGTCTCCATATTCTCCTATTTTTGTAATGAATTTATACAAAACACATGAAGAAAATTTTAATATTTTTATCCCTTATATATGCATTTAACGCTGTAGCGCAGAACGCCTACAGGTCTCCACTTGATATACCGCTAATCCTCAGTGCTAACTTCGGAGAACTCAGGCCAAACCATTTTCATTCCGGTATTGATCTAAAAACCGAAAGAGTGGTGAACAAGCCTGTGTATGCTATGGAGGACGGATATGTATCCCGTATCTCTGTTTCGGCATCGGGCTATGGACTTGCACTTTATATAGACTACCCTTCCACCGGACAAACAAGTGTATACGGACACCTCAATAAATTCGCACCCAAAATATCAAAATTTATAAAAGACAAACAGTATGAGCGTGAAAGCTTCCACATAGACATCACATTAGGAAAAGAAGAAATTCCGGTAAAAAAAGGTGAGCTTGTTGCCTATAGCGGAAATACAGGATCTTCAGGAGGGCCACACGTACACTTTGAAATAAGAAACACTGCAAATCAAATAGCCATTGATCCTTTGGAATATTACAAAGATGCTATAACAGACACGCAAGCACCTCAAATAAAAGGAATAGCGATATATCCTATAAATGAAAAAGGTGCAGTAGATTTTAGCCGTCACCCTTACTTCAGAAATGTTCCCATGCTAAAGAATGGAGCTTACGCCACATTAAAAGACACAGCAGAAGTATGGGGGAGAATTGGATTTGGAGTTTATGCGAATGACAGAATGGATGGTACTTCAAATATATATGGCGTAAAAAAAGTCAGACTGTTTTGTGACGACAAAGAAATATTTTCTTCTAATTTATCTCATGTAGATTTTAAGCAAACCCGGATGATTAATAGTATGACAGACTTCGATTATTGGAGCCGGAGGAGAATTTTCTATCAAAAATCTTACATTGAACCGGGTAATAAACTCCCTTTTTATAAATCGGTAAATAATGGGCATATTGATATAAAAGAAGAGCGGGTATACAATCTTCGTTACGAACTTGAAGATATGTATGGGAATCAAACAAACTATTCGTTCAGCGTAAAAGGGAGAGAGCAAACGATCCCTCAGAAGAGAACTTGCTCGCAACGCATGGTATGGAACGAGGAGAATAGCTATTCAACAGAATCATTCAGCATCTGCATTCCCAAAGAATACCTGTATGATGACCTGTGCTTTATGCTAAAAAAAAATCGGTCAGAAAAGTATCTTGCTGACTTATACAGAGTCAATGACATACATGTTCCCTTGCAAGATTATTGCAACATTACAATAAAATTAAAGAAAGACACCTTATCCAATAAATCTCAATATGGCATTGTACGCATCAAGGGGAATAACGAAATCTGGATAGGGGGAACATATAAAGAAGGAAAAATCATTGGACGGATAAGAGAACTTGGAAACACATACACCATTGATGCCGACACCAAGGCCCCGACAATCACACCCATTCAACCCGAAAGATGGGCCAGA
This sequence comes from Dysgonomonas sp. Shenzhen-Wh21, assembly GCF_043392705.1. Classification (NCBI taxonomy): domain Bacteria; kingdom Pseudomonadati; phylum Bacteroidota; class Bacteroidia; order Bacteroidales; family Dysgonomonadaceae; genus Dysgonomonas; species Dysgonomonas sp. Shenzhen-Wh21. The sequence goes on along the minus strand of NZ_JAIXHZ010000113.1, from coordinate 54,265 downwards.
CATGCTACAATAAGAATCAAATTATCGGACAACCTCAGCGGTATAGCTTCATACAAAGGCACAATCAATGACGCATTCGTATTGTTCGAAAACGATGTAAAATCTCCGATCTATTCTTATAAGTTCGATTCTTCACGACTGAAAAAGGGACAAATGCAAAAATTAGTATTCACAGCAACGGATAAGTGCGGAAACACTTCAACGTACCGGTATGAATTTAAGTATTAGAAATTGTTGTTTATAACGTCTTCAGATCTTCGATAAACTCATCTACAATAGACTCAGGAGTAGCCCAGGAAGTAATAAATCTCATTGCAGAATGATTATCATCAACAACACTCCATGTAAGAAAGGAATAGTCTTTTTGCAGACGACTTATCACTTCATTCGTTAATATTGGAAATATTTGATTGGTATCAGAGTCTATCAGCATAGCATAGCCTAAAGCCTTGAATGCAGCAGCCATTTTCGCAGCCATTTTATTTGCATGGGCTGCTAAATCAAAGATCAGGTTACCTTGGAGCAGTTGATCAAATTGCACTCCCATCACCCTACCCTTTGCAGTAAGAGCACCTCGCTGCTTAAGGTGATATTTGAAATCTTTGTCTAACTCACGGTTTGTTATAACAACTGCCTCTCCTAACAGAGCTCCACATTTTGTACCACCAATATAAAACACATCAGTAAAAGCTGCAATATCAGCTAAAGTCATATCATTAGATTCAGCAGTCAAAGCCATAGGTAAACGAGCACCGTCCATAAACAAAATCAAATCATTTTCTTTGCAGAAAGAATAAAGATCAGATAACTCTTGCTTTGTATATATAGTTCCCAATTCGGTAGAATTAGAGATATAAACAACTCTTGTACGAACAACATGATGTCCGCGAAGCTTATTCAAGAACGGTTTGATATCCTGTGAACGCAACTTTCCATCAACAGTTGGTGCAGCTTCTACTTTATGCCCGGTTGCCTCTATTGCTCCAGTTTCGTTTACATAAATATGCCCGGTTGTAGGAGCCACAACAGACTCAAAAGGACGCAGAATAGAAGATAAAACGACTAAATTTGCCAAAGTTCCGCCAGCTATCAAATGCACTCCGACATTCGGTTTGTGTGTTAATTCTGCAATCATCTTAGCTGCACGCCGCGTATATTCATCATCTCCATATCCAGATTGTTGTACGAGATTGCTTTCTACAAGAGCATTTAACACAGAAGGGTGGCATCCTTCAGAGTAATCATTCGCGAAACTATACTTCATTTTATTTCTTTATTATTTTTCGAGTGTAAATTTAAGTATAAAGAGAGAATATTGATTAGAATATATAGAAGGAAATATAAAGTCCTTACAAATAAAAAAACATCCTAAATTAGGATGTTTTATAAATTATATTCAGACTCTTATATCTCGAACAGGAACTTCCCTGACATTAATCTTAGGGATAGGAATCTTCAAATCCAAATCACGAACCACCTTCTGTTCTTTCACCACCCCAACATCTGTATCCTCTACACCAAAGTCAGCGATCGCATTTTGCACAAAACTATCTATTTTATGGAAAGGAAGAGGCAGAAGCTCATGCTTATATAGCTTCTCTATCTCTATGACTCTTGTTTCTTTGTTCTTTATCCAAACAAGAACCTTTTTTATCTTTGTAAATAAGCTTTTAACAGTGAGATCTGTAATTAATATTTCGTAGCAACCAATGCTTTTTGATATATGACTCCCACTATCGTTGACAGTATATCCGGCTTCAGTTATCTCCTTGATATACTTTTTTATATATGGTGAATATCTTTTCATGAGTTATTATAAAATGTGGGTTAATAGTTAAATTTTAAGGAATCGTACTTTCTATACAATCATCAGGGTAGATTTATTTGCTATCCCTACTGCATAATCTTCAAAAACAGGCGAAATTTCATTCTGTTTTCCGTTTTCGAAACACCCCCTGACTTTCTCATACGCTAAGAATGACATTTCAAATTCGGGTTGACCTGTAACTAATATAGGTTGATCTAAACGATTATACCAATAGTATTGTCCTCCAAACGTTTTTCTTGCCACTTCAAATACGTAGGCTCCAATTTTTATTATCATCTTCCTTTTAGTCTCTGAGTCAGCCTTTTTATAAAACACAATGCTATCCTTTATTATAAGGTCAACTTCACGCAAACTTTCGATAGTAAAATCAAGCTTAGCATCATCCTTAAACTGTTTGACTAATAGGTTTGCATTTGCAGACATGTCATCAGTAAATTGCTGTCGATCATTATCCGTTATTTGTGCTATTTCTTTCTTTTTTCGCAGAAAATCAAATAATCCCATTTCTTCGGTGTTTATGTTCTACCTCTACAAAATAAAATATAAACAAACGCATACCCTAAAAACAACTATAGAAGTCATAATGTTTAAAAGATACAACTTTTGAAAAATATTTTATAAAATAACAGTTTCGTAAAAAACAGAGAAATATTCTCTTATTCTTACACTAACGTCCGGCAACACATAATTATATATTAAAGCTTTACAGCTCTTTTTTCAATCTCTCGGCTTTTTTCGAAACAAACATCATACGTTAATTTCATATTAAAGAATAATGTGCAAGTATATAATGAATATAAAAAAGCCTATATAAAGCAACTAATATTGCAAAAGAGACAAAATACAAAACATATTCTTAGTTTTTTATATGAGAAAATCAAGTTCTATATAAGGTCATTAATAGCTAATATCAGTTTGTCTTCTGCAAATTTAATGTATTATAGTAATGAAACAAACTTTATTGAGGAAATTTGTTAAAAAAAAGACATAGTCACCTATCCTAGAAGGAGCAATAATTAGTGAAAAAGATATATATTTACATACTATAATTCGAACATGAAAATATAAAATATGAAAAAGGTTTTTGTAAGTGGGTGCTACGATATGCTCCATAGCGGCCATGTTGCATTTTTTGAAGAAGCTGCCGGTTACGGAGATTTATATGTGGGGATAGGTTCCGACAAAACAGTAAATGAACTAAAAGCCCGAAAAACCATAAACAACGAGCAGGAGCGCCTATATATGATAAAGTCTCTTCGGTTTGTAAAAGATGCCTGGATCAATAAAGGAAGTGGCATACTTGACTTTATTGATGACCTGAAGGAACTGAAACCCGACATCTTCTTTGTTAACAGTGACGGACACAGCGCCTTAAAAGAACAGCTATGCAAAGACCTTCATATAGAATACATCGTAAGCAAAAGAATCCCCCACGCCGGATTACCAACTCGCTCCACAACGGCTTTGCGTGAAGAATGCAGAATTCCTTATAGGATAGATCTGGCAGGAGGGTGGCTTGATCAACCAAATGTAAGCAGTCTATATCCGGGAGCTGTACTTACAATATCTATTGAGCCCGATTATGACTTCAACGACAGGAGTGGCATGTCAACCAGCTCACGTAAAAAAGCCATAGAACTCTGGCAGGTAGATATTCCGACGGGAGATAAAGAAAAACTTGCTAAAACCTTGTTCTGCTTCGAGAATCCTCCGGGAACAAAATATGTAAGTGGCTCACAGGATTCATTGGGAATCGTTCTACCCGGACTAAACAAACTATATTACGACGGGGATTTTTGGCCATCGCATATAGAAAAAGTATTGGATGATGAGATATTATTGTGGCTAGAAAAACATTTGTGGCTTGTACCATTATATCCACGCCACCAAGACTATGATGTCCTATCAAACACAAATATTACACTTGAGAATGCAAAAAGATTAAGCAATGCTGCTGATAATGCATGGAAGTCACTAAAAGAAAAAGATATAAAAAAACTAGGTGAAGCGATTAGAGAAAGTTTCGAAGCTCAAATAGTGATGTATCCGCACATGGTATCGGACGATATTCTCGAAGTTTTAAACAAATATAAATCATCCGCTTTAGGTTGGAAGTTAAGTGGAGCCGGTGGCGGTGGTTATCTAATTTTCGTAAGTGAAACACCTATAGAAAATGCAATTCAGATAAGAATAAGAAAAGCCGAATAAGAGACATAGAATAATTAAAGGGACAGATATCAATAAAGTATCTGTCCCTTTCTATTTTAACAAAACCCATCGAGCTACAAGCCCAAACAGGTCAGATAATATTTAATTCGTATTTACTGAAGCTTAACAGCCTTACCCGTAGCATTACTCTTTATAGCTGCCTCCAATATTTCAACGACAATCAGGTTATTTTCCAAAGAAGACAAGTCTGTTGATTTTACTTCTATGTCTCCTCGCACAGCAGCTTTTAGGTAATAGAAAGAATCATTGTATGGCTCTTGCAAAGCATCTGCAACCATTTTAGTATCTTTGTTTCCTGAAAAGAAACGCATATCCTTTGCATTATCCTGATATAGGGCTCCTTTATTTCCATAAATATGCATATCCTTTCTGCCAAACGGCCAGTTCCATGAAGCCATAATAATGGTAGTTACCCCCGGATATTCGAGAACTATGGTAGCATCATCGTCCACTTTTGGATACACATCGGGCTTCTGATGCTGCAATACGGCTGACACACTCACAGGCTTTTTTCCACCCATAAGCCATGTGCTCAGATTCGCGCCATAGCATCCAAAATCTATTACAGCTCCTCCTCCATTTTTCACAGGATCGGTCAACCATTCTAAAAACTCAGGGCCACACCCAATCTCTACAGGCCCGGAATGTCCATCATATACATTTATTCGGGACATCTTACCTACAGCTCCATCTTTTTGAATCATATCGTATGCCTTATGATTGGCAGGATACCATGTCGTTTCATAGTTGGTAAGAACCATAATATGATATATCTGTGCTAGTTCAGCCATTCGCTTAGCCTGCTGTACAGTAGTGGCTAGAGGCTTTTCTACCATCACATGGATACCTCTAGGGGCACACGCTTCTACCACCCGAAGGTGATCATATATAGGTTCATAGACTATTACGGCTTCCGGTTTTGTCTTGTCAAGCATTTCGTCCAAATTCTGAAAGAAAAGCTTTTCGTCAACTTTAGCCCGCAGCATTTTATTATTCCATAGCTGCGTGTTTTTTTCGGCAACTCCCACAACCTGAAAATCACCTCTATCCAGACGTGACAACACTTCCCATAGATGTCCATGAGACAGACCCACTACTCCAAGTCGCAAAGGCTTGTCTTTTTGAGCAAAAAATGGCAAAGCAAGAGAAAAGAAAATAGTAAGCAGAAAAATCTTTGTTAATTTCATTATTCAAGGGCATTATTATAAAAGATAAAAAAGAAATATCGATCAATTGTATTCAACTCTGCTTTTACCTTCAATTGACGAGTTATATTTTCTTGACTAATATATCAGCCAAAGCCTCATCAATATGTTCGAAGGCAAAACGGTAATGTTTATCCAATAAATGTTGAGGAATAGCACGTTGCCCATCGATAAGCAATGTTGCACTTTCACCCATCATCATTTTTATCACAAATGATGGTATTTTAAATAAACATGGACGAAATAAAGTGCGTGACAACACTTTTGCAAAACGCCTATTGGTAATCGGATTAGGAGAAGTAAAATTAAAAGCTCCTCTTGCTTCGGGAGTGTCTATCAAAAACAATATACCGTTAACCATATCTTGGATATGAATCCATGATATATACTGGCTTCCGGATGCTATTACAGCACCAAGCCCCAGCTTAAAAGGAAGAACCAGCTTGGGCAACATTCCCCCGTCTTTAGATAAAACGATACCTGTTCGCAGGATACATACGCGCGTATGTCTGTTGTCTGCAGCCATTGCCAAAGCCTCCCATTTCTTGCATAGCAAATGAGTAAACCCTTCTCCGGGTTCCGAATTTTCATTTATTGCATCGTCATCCTGAAGTCCGTAATAACCAACAGCAGATCCTGAAATAAATATAGACGGAGGAGTGTTGCTCAATTTGATCAGTTCGGTTAAACGACGGGTTATATCCCAGCGACTATCACACATGCGCTCCTTTTGCTTTGCTGTCCATCGTTTACCGGCAATAGATTCGCCCGCCAAATTTACGATGACATCGTAACCATCTAACGAATCTAGTTTATCTAATGATTGACAATATTCGACATCTGATCCCAGCTTTTGTTTTGCTTTGACTACATCTCTGCTCAAAACCGTGATCTTATGATTTTGCACTAATAAGGCCTTGACTAATAACGTACCGATTAACCCTGTACCTCCTGTAATAAAAACCCGCATATATATTTATTTAATACTAGAATGTTTATTGGACACAAACTACCTGGATCAACACACTATACAGAATGCATAGTTATGCAAATCTACATATTTATTCTTATTATTTTTTAATATCACTCTTTATAAAATAATAATTTTGTAACTAAACTAAATTATTTGCTAGGATGGAATATATGAGTAAAATATTATCATGTTTTTCATCCAAAGCCATATTTATTTGGTGATCTCGGTTAATATCAATAATTTTATAGACTGTTTGTTAATAAACCATTCTTATGAGTAAAGTTATCATTAATTCGTATCAAGACTTTGAACAATATGTAGGTAAAGAACTTGGTGTTTCTGATTACCTTAAAATTACACAAGAACGTATCAACCTGTTCGCAGAAGCTACACTAGACTACCAATGGATTCACGTAGATGTAGAAAGAGCTAAAGTAGAAAGCCCTTTTAAAAGCACTATCGCACATGGTTATCTGATGGTTTCAATATTACCTTATCTATGGGATCAGATCATAGAAGTAAATAATATAAAAATGCTTATCAACTATGGCATTGAAAAACTAAAATTCAATCAACCCGTAGTAGCAGGTAACGAAGTTCGCCTAAGAGTAAAATTAGACTCACTCGTTAACTTAAGGGGTATTGCCAAAGCTGAGATAAAAGTTGTATTGGAGATAAAAGATTCTCCTAAAAGTGCATTGGAAGAAACTGTTATATTCCTATATCACTTCAACAGTTAAGAACAAGCACCGTTTGAAATAAAATAAGGAAGGTATTTGAGATCTCAAATACCTTCCTTATTTCTTTATAAGCTTACATTAATAATCGCCAAAAGCATTGTAATCACCATAAACTGATGTGTTGATGGGCTTCACCTCATGCTCTGCCTCACTTAGGATATCTCCGGAATTAGCATCAATCTGAAGCATTTTATACTTAGAACCTTTTTGCAGCTTAATTCCCCACTGATGCGAATTATCATTGTACCACACAATAAAAGACCAGTTCTGGCTTCCTGCCAGAGTATTTATGTAGCCTTTATCTTCCAGGGTTTTAAGCAAACTGTTATAACCAAAAGCGCCTCTGTATAGATCATAATTGATGACACTACAGTTTCCCCGCTCATCACATTCAAGCCATTTACCGATAGGAAACTGATGAGGCAAATATATTCCTTTTCGTTTTAAATTTCCACTGGGATAAAACTCTTTGAATATACGATATACAGCAGGCAAGGGCGGCACTTCATACACCTCTATAGGTAGCCCTTTACGGAGGTTCGATATACGTTTTTGCGTACCGTCCGCTTCGGTATAAACATAATCAAGGCTACCTGATTGCGCCACCTGATTGCGAAAAGCATTCATATCGAACTTTTCGTAGCTAAGAATCACTTTCTGACGAGGGTATATCTCTACTTGTACACTATTTTGGCTATACAGTGCGCTATGGGCACAAAAAAAGGTGAGTAAGAAAAATGATATTCCTATTTTTTTCATTTTAAGTATGTGTTTTGGTTCAGTTTGTGTTGTATATTTCTTCAAATATATAAAATTTACAATTAAAAAAAGAAGCTCTTGTTGAAAATTAGAATATCTTTATACTGATAAAAAGCTAGTTAAAGATATATCTGATATAAAACTACTTAGAATATCGTTTTCAATAGAATATCATGTCTATATCTCAAAAGAATAAAATTATGCTAAAAGAAGATACGCTAAAATTCCTTCTGGAATTAAAAAAGAATAATAATCGTGAATGGTTTACTGAAAATAAATCGTGGTACGAACGTGCCCGCAAGGATGTTGAATTATTGGTAGGAGAAATGGCATTAAAAATAGCAACATTCAATCCAGAAATTGGACATATCGATCCAAAGAAATGTCTTTTCCGTATCTATAGGGATGTTCGCTTCTCACAAGACAAATCACCATACAAAACTCATTTTGGTGCTATTTTTCGCGCTCGCACAGCAGATCAGGCATCAGGCTATTACATGCATATCGATCCCGAAGAACTATTCCTCTCTTTAGGATATTATATGCTTGATGGTACGCAACTAAAGAAAATAAGACGTGGTATCTATGAAGATTTTGACACATTCAGTGATATATTGAACGATAAAAGCTTTAAACAAGAAATAGGAGATCTATATCGTGACGAGGATACACTTCAACGTGTACCAAATGGATTTGACAAAAACCATCCTGCAGCAGAATATCTAAAGCTCAAACGCTTCTATGTATGCAAACCTATATCTAAAGAACAATTATTGAGTGAAGATTTTGCAGAATACGCCGCTAAAATATATAAGATAATGCATCCATTAGGCGAATTTCTGAGCGATATTGTAAACGAATAAAGGCGGCAAAAGCATTATTCTAGTACAACATTTGAGAAGTATGCTGTTTCTAAAATATTTTCTTCATGTGAACAGATAAATATCCCGATGTAACATTTAGCAGGCAGTTGTATTTCTATCTCATTATCGGCTATTTGAGGAGTTAAACTTGTTCCGGTCTTCATCCTAAAAAAATTCCCTTTACGCTCAAATTGTATTTGACTAGGAGCTCTATTGGCTGAAACAAGCTCTTCTGTAACGCCACCTTTAACCATCCTGTATTGCAAGGAAGTAAGCCCGTCTCCATGAACGGCAATATCGGCATAGCGAGAATCGGCATCTAATGTCTCTCGAACTTGTATACCAATCTTGCGATGAGTATTTACACCGTCTCCTTCGAACATAATGTTTGCCCGCAAAACAAAGTCCCCATCTTTCTCTAGCCAGGCAAAATGAAAAGCATCTACTCCACCCCACATATTCGCTCCTGCTCCCTTTAGTGTATAAATACCTTTCAGAGAATCATAAGACATCGAACCTTTGAGCTTACAGTCACCGATATCCGCAGATTGAATAAACAACTGTATCCTTTCGCTCTCCTGCCCTCCTCTACAGCCGAACAAAATTGCAGTGTATATTAAAAGAGACATTGAAAGTATAGCCAATGTAGATATTTTCATCGTATTATAAACTCGTATTTTAGGTTACAATGGTATATTACAGAATAAATATATTACTCTTTTGTAAACAAGAAGGATTGGTTTTTCTTTATTTTCTGGTATTGTATACTACTTAATCATAAATATAATACAATCCTCAAATATAACCAAACAAAACCCTTTTATATAATCTTATCCTTTTCCAGACTGGATATATATTATTAAACACAAGAATATAGCATCTGTTCAGATTATCTCATCACTATTACAGTAAAAGTGATGTAGTTTTTTATAAATTCGGATAGAAAATGACTTACTCTTTTATCAATCACAGAACTAATTCGTTGTATAACCTCTCGAAAGTATCATCCAAATCGTCTGAAAATCCCGAACGAGAAACAGATGTTTGTATAGAAGTGCTACGAACGGCTGTAAGCCAACGGTACCGATCCGATATTTCGTAAGATGCAATTTTCCCCCCTGCTCTTGTTCCGGAGCATATTTTATCAAACACTTCTAAATTGATAGATAATGATTCTAAGTCTAACTCAGACGAAAACAAACGTAACTTATTCTCATCTAACACATAACGAGCCTTTATATATTTAGCCCTTTTGCAGTACATAATAAGCCCAACATTGATAAACTCTTCGCGTTCTACCCTTGGCACAACACGAATAACAGCATATTCATAGAAGTGTTTCCCTGGCATGTTGTGCTTCTTTTATAAATATTTCTGAATGTACCAATCTCTCCTTCAGGAAGTTTACATATATCTGACGTATATCTGCGGGAGTTTCACCTTCCTCACCCCAATGCAACCAATCATCGGGCAACAAAGCAACAATCTCTTCTATTTTCTCCGGTACAAGAATCTCTCTAAAAGCCTTATCAACCTCCTCCAAATCTGAAGCATAAGGCAGCAATACATGATCTTTAACCTGAGTAAAAGGACTTAGTGCATACTTCTCCCAATTTACCCACGAGTGGTGAAAATAAAGCGACGCTCCATGATCGATAAGCCATAGTTCTTTGTGCCACATCAGCATATTCGTATTTTTGGTTGTGCGGTCTACATTTGTCAACAGGGCATCCATCCATACTATCTGAGAGGCTGTTTTACGATCAATCTGCACAGCTACGGGATCGAAAGTTAACGCTCCTGACAAAAAATGCAGCCCCATATTTAAACCACGGCTAGCCTGCAAGAGGTCTTGTATCTCTTCATCACCCTCAGTACGACCAAAAGCCTCATCCAGATTGATAAATACTATTTCCGGAACACGAAAGCCGAGTGCTTGGGCAATAAGACTACCAACTAATTCACTAACTAGCATTTTTGTACCATGCCCGGCCCCTCTAAATTTGACAACATATTTGAATCCATCGTCACCTTCTGCCAGTGCAGGCAAAGAGCCTCCTTCGCGTAAAGGAGATATATAGCGTGTAACATTTACTGTCCGTAATTCCATTTTCAATAACGCCCCTTCCTTTTTTATTATTTACTTAGTTCGTGTTGATAAAGATAAAAAATAGTCAGCAATTATTCCTTATTGTTGTATATTATTAATGTCTGTAGATCGCATGTCTACTAATAAAAAAAGCCCACAACATCACGTCGTAGGACTTTCTCATGCCTTAACACAAACTTTACAAAACTACATGTTATATAACCATAAGTAGTAGAATAAAGTTCAATTTATTTTGTTAATTAACTATATTTCCTTATGTATTTTTAGAACATAAACATTTTAAAACGCCTTAACAAACAAACACTTAAATAGAAACAAAACAGAAGTTTATAATCTATTTTTATATTACAACTTAAAGTTGTCTGAATTTTAGGAAGTCGTTCATCTTTCGATCAGACATTATAGGGACTGAACAGTGTTTTGTAAATAGGCGACTGAAATATTTTCTTCGATAACATACCTAATCTTTATAAAAGCATGCAGTAACTCCAGATGATTTATCTCCAACCGCGGTTTATCCTTCTGATTATATTGTTCTTTGATCTTATAATTTGATAATTGAATATATTGATCGTAGTATTTGTATACCATGCTTATATACTTATTATTCAAGTCTCTTTCATAGAGAAGATTATCTTTCGACTGGTATACAAAATCTCCAAACAAATTAATAAAGCCTATAAATTGGGTTATTGACTCATCGTAGAAATCATTCCCCCGTATATTATTTTCTATTTGTCCTACATTATAAGATTCGACATACTCAGGTATGATATTTCCAAAGCAAGCTAACCAATTCATCAAATTGTTTGGTTGTTGAATTTTATCTATATTCTTCAGTAGTGTCTCTTTTATCTTCACTAAATCAGTAACAGCAAAAATACATCCTGATTTATCAAGCATGAAGGCATGACGTCCCTCTACATCCGTATCACTATACCAAACCATATACAATGGAAAAGTATAATTCTGCGAACAATACTTGATAATCCAAATACTAAATGATGAACAGATATCATCAAATGAATCTATTTTTACTTCACGAATCATCTCAGAGTAGATAATCTAAAATCCCTAGAAAATGTAAAAGCTCTTATCTTAATCGACTAGACTTTATTATAAGCCATTTATAATAAATCTGATCACCTAAAAAAATAACAGTTTTTTATAGTATTTCACTTCTTATAATACAAATATAAGAGATCATTTCACCTTTTACAACTTTTTGAGAGAATCCTGAATATAAGGGTATCATTTTTAACGATAATCACCTTCAAAGGATTAATCGAGAATGACAATAAAAATGCCTAACCATATCTGATATGATTAAACATAATTCTTATAATATAAAAAGGAAAGGAGGAAAGTCTTTTAAAAGTGTTCTTTACACCAAAGATCTTAAACCCTTATATTAGAGATATTTAATTAGCTCTGAACTAATGATATAAAATCATTAAATTTAAGAACTACATCCGGATATTCTGTATCTTTAATATAGTGCGAAATTTTCACTTCTTTTTTATTGAAATCAAAATCCAAATCCGATAAGTTCAGTGTAATCTCTGTATCAGTTTGCCTATCAATATTTTTCACAAGTCTCTCTCTTACTTTTTGCGATTTTGCTATTCCCTCTTTAAATATTAGAAGTGTTTTAGTCATCGTCTATTATTTTTTATTTAAAATCTTCCGATGGCAAAAATAATTTTTTTAAATAAAACTAAAAAACATGATACTAATTAGTTATTAACAATATAACGCTTTTAACCAAATTGAATGCCTTCCTATACTATTTTATTTTACAATCAAAAATTACATTAGCCTATATAAATTACACACAGACTACACCTAACTACCAATCATAGCACAATATAGAATGATTAAAAACAAGTATAATTTTTCTCTTTTTTTATATCAAATCACTTGATAATATAAAAATAAAAGTTACTTTTGTTATTAATTACACGAGGTATTGAAGATTAAAACATAAGGGAAACTTTTACATAAATTTATTAAAACTGCATAACTCTCTATTTTCCTACCAAGAAAAGATTTGTTATTCACAGTAAATAAGAAAAACTATAATTCCCTCTTAAAAAAGATATACAATTTTATGTCTATAGTATAGATAAAATTGGAATAAGTCAAAAAGCTAAATGTTTTTTGGAGTAGGAATATACACGAAAGTAATTTATGTATATGCAGACGCCTGACATTAACACAGACAATTTAGCAAACTGCAGGCGCAGCCTCCTTGAGTATTCAAGGAGGCTTATTTAAAGCTCATTTCATTTAGTTACTACATCATAGTTGATATATACTTTTTTACTGTAATTTTGTCTTACAAAAAGGTCATACTAAAATCTACAGGCTATATATTATAAGATGAGAAATATAAAACCTCAAAGTATAGGGATTGTCATATCAACTTACAATAATCCCGAATGGTTAGAAAAAACCTTATGGGGATATACTCTACAGACTCACAATACATTCGAATTAATCCTTGCAGATGATGGCTCGGGTGAAGACACCAGAGAATTAATAGATAAATTCAGGAATAAATATTTCCCGAACATAAAGCACATCTGGCACACAGATGAAGGTTTCAGAAAGTGCAAAATACTAAACGATGCCATAGTAGCTTCAGAATCAGAATACCTTATATTTACAGACCACGACTGTATCCCTCGAAAGGATTTTATTGAGACTCATTTAAGATATGCCGAAAAAGGATATTTCTTATCTGGCGGATATCCCAAATTACCGATGGAGACCAGCAAAGCTATTAATTATGAAGATATCATCTCCGAAAATGCATTCGATATTAAATGGCTAAGACAACACGGCTTGAAGAGTTCTTTCAAGAATACTAAACTCTTAAAGTCAAAAACCTTTGCTTCATTTATGAATTTCATCACACCCGCAAAAGCCTCATGGAATGGCTGCAACTCATCAGGATGGAAAGAAGACATGCTGGCTATCAATGGTTTTAACGAGTCTATGCAATATGGTGGATTGGACAGGGAGTTTGGGGAACGACTGGTTAACATGGGAATACGTTCTAAACAAATCAGATATTCAGCCATTTGCGTACACCTGGATCATTCTCGCCCATACAAAAACAAGGAACTAATAGAGAGAAATAAAGAAATACGCCGTAACGTAAAGGCAAATAAAATAATAAAAACACCGAACGGAATAGAAAAGCTTTGATCCTTAAAGCAAAGTATATCTTATTTATAGGCAACCACCTGTTTTAGAACATCGGCAATACTATTATCTGAACCAAAGATAAAGAGATAGCGATAGCTACCATTGTATTTAGGAGGAGCCTGAGTCAAATCCTTATTCAATCCGAAGCGATAAAAATATTCGGCAAACAAAACATTGTCGGAGATTTTAGAAAAGTATAAGTTTGGTGTTTCCTCAGCAGAACCAAAGAGCTTAACCAATTCGCGAGAATATTCTTTTGTAAATCTATTTGTATTATCAATGCTATCAATACGAGTTATGCAGTCTAACGAAGACTCGCCATTCTTCTGGAAATATTTCCAAAATGGGCTTCTTTCCATAAACATAAGTGTATCCGAAACTATATAGTCACGCTCTGAAGTCTTAGAGTCTGACAGCAAATAATCATAAGCAATCTTATATCTTTCACCATTATCACCTAAAACATTCTGAGCCATTAAATTTACACTCGAACAAAATATAAATAAAAGTATAGCAAATCTCATTTTTCAATAAAAATTATCACAAATAAAACACATTAATCGATTCTTTAGATATCAAATAAGTATAAAAAGCATCAAATTAACACATAACAGAAAGACAAATTTATAAAAATTATTTATAAATCCTAGCCATTTCTATTCTACAATCATATTTTCTTTACGCTCACTCCAGCTATCCACCCCATCAATATACTGCAAAATGCAATATGATGTACATTATACATCACTTCTATAAAGGATCGCTATTTTCTATAGAGACTAAAACCAAACAATAAAAAATGACGACTATTACACTATTTTACTCTTGTTACTTTCAGGTCACCCTCTATTATGAGATAAATAGAATGAAATATGATACAAAAAAAGAGCTGCCTTATTCCGGGCAGCTCTTTCATATAATTATAGTTTGATTTTAAACTAAATTATTCAGCTAGCAAAATATGTAAAATCTGTACAGCCGCTTTGGTTACTGATGTACCAGGACCAAAAATAGCAGCCACACCCGATTTATACAAGAAGTCATAGTCTTGAGCAGGGATTACACCTCCTGCAATAACGATGATATCTTCTCTACCAAGTTTCTTAAGCTCGTCTATAACCTGAGGCACAAGAGTTTTGTGACCGGCAGCAAGAGACGAAACACCAAGTACATTTACGTCGTTTTCTACAGCCTGACGGGCAGCTTCTTCCGGAGTTTGGAACAATGGTCCCATATCTACGTCGAATCCGCAGTCTGCATAACCTGTAGCTACAACTTTTGCACCACGGTCGTGTCCATCCTGACCCATCTTGGCAATCATGATACGTGGTTGACGACCTTCTTTCTTTGCAAACTCTTCCACAAGTGCCTTCGCTTCATGGAATGTTGGGTCTTTTTTACTTTCTGATGAATACACGCCTGATATAGTTCTGATTACTGCTTTATAACGTCCAACAATCTCTTCGCAAGCATCGGAGATTTCTCCTAAAGTAGCACGCAAGCGCGCAGCTTCAACTGCAAGCTCCAACAGGTTACCTTTCTTCGTTGTCACACATTCTGTGATAGCAGCTAACGCTTTCTTCACAGCTTCGTTGTCACGTTTAGACTTCAAGTCGTTCAAACGTTCGATCTGTTGACGACGCACTTCGGTATTGTCAACATCAAGAATATCGATAGGATCTTCTTTTTCGAGGCGATACTTGTTGATACCAATAATTGCTTGCTGACCAGAGTCGATTCTAGCCTGAGTACGAGCAGCAGCTTCTTCGATACGCATCTTAGGAAGACCTGTTTCGATAGCCTTAGCCATACCACCCAGTTTTTGAACTTCCTGAATCAAATCCCAAGCCTTATGCACAAGTTCGTTTGTTAGTGTTTCCACATAATAAGAACCAGCCCAAGGGTCGATCTCTTTACATATTTGAGTTTCTTCCTGAATGTATATCTGAGTATTACGTGCAATACGAGCAGAGAAGTCGGTAGGCAATGCGATAGCCTCATCCAATGCATTTGTGTGCAAAGACTGAGTGTGTCCCAAAGCAGAAGCCATAGCTTCGATACAAGTACGTCCAACGTTGTTGAAAGGGTCTTGCTCTGTCAACGACCATCCTGATGTCTGAGAGTGAGTACGCAATGCGAGAGACTTCGGATTTTTAGCACCAAAGCTCTTCACAATCTTAGCCCACAAAAGACGTCCGGCACGCATTTTGGCAATCTCCATAAAGTGGTTCATACCAATAGCCCAGAAGAATGACAAGCGAGGGGCAAACGCATCTACGTCGATACCTGCATCGATACCTGCTTTAAGGTATTCCATACCATCGGCAAGCGTATATGCTAACTCGATATCGGCAGTAGCTCCCGCTTCCTGCATGTGATAGCCCGAGATAGATATAGAGTTGAACTTAGGCATCTTCTGAGATGTATATTCGAAGATGTCAGCGATAATTTTCATTGAGAATTCCGGTGGATAGATATATGTATTACGCACCATAAATTCTTTAAGGATATCATTTTGTATAGTACCCGCCATTTCTTCCAGCTTAGCACCTTGCTCCAATCCTGCATTGATATAGAATGCAAGAACAGGAAGTACCGCACCGTTCATTGTCATAGATACCGACATCTGATTCAATGGAATACCTTCAAACAAAACTTTCATATCTTCTACCGAGCAAATAGACACCCCGGCTTTACCAACGTCACCTACTACACGAGGATGGTCGGCATCGTATCCACGGTGTGTGGCAAGGTCAAACGCAACAGAAAGACCTTTTTGACCCGAAGCCAAGTTACGGCGATAGAATGCATTCGACTCAGCAGCAGTAGAGAACCCTGCATACTGACGGATTGTCCAAGGACGCATAGCGTACATACCCGAGTATGGTCCACGCAAGAATGGAGGAATACCTGAAGCATAGTTAAGATGCTCCATCCCTTCCAAATCTTCTTTTGTATAAACAGACTTAACAGGAATGAGTTCGGGTGTCATCCAGTCAGCTTCTATACCATTATCAGCAGCCCATTTTGTAGCGTCTGTAGCAACAAAACCCGAACTGTTGATATCAATGTTTTTGAAATTAGGTTTCATATTTATTTTTTATTTGATTATTTACGATATAGGAAATAAAATGAAAACAGCCACAT
The DNA here is from genome assembly GCF_043392705.1 of Dysgonomonas sp. Shenzhen-Wh21. Taxonomy (NCBI): domain Bacteria; kingdom Pseudomonadati; phylum Bacteroidota; class Bacteroidia; order Bacteroidales; family Dysgonomonadaceae; genus Dysgonomonas; species Dysgonomonas sp. Shenzhen-Wh21. The sequence goes on along the minus strand of NZ_JAIXHZ010000113.1, from coordinate 37,198 downwards.
CCCAAATAGCATGGGATATAAGTACTGTCAGCAAGTTTCTGTTTTTCATATATATGAATCCCCAAAAAGCCCCACATATAAAGGCAGCCATAAAAAGCATAAAATTGAACGCCCATATATGCACAAAGGCATAGATAAGTGTTGTTATAATATATGCTTTCATACTTCCGAGTTTGCTTTCGCTCAATGAACGTTGAACATATCCACGCCAAAAGATTTCTTCGGCAGGACCTATCCAAAACAATAGAGCCAATGCAAGAAACAATTTGCTTTGCCCGTCTTTCATGGCATACACATCGCTTACTTGCGGATGAGCAAAATCGAAAAGCATTCCGGAGATTGCATTACCTAAATAGAAAACGCCCCATAATACGATTGCAGAGCCAACACCCAAAGCAACATCTTTTATATTGAATGAGAACTCGGCTTTCCAGTCTTTTCTAAAAAGAAAGCTCAAAGCTGTAAGTGTTCCTGCGGCGGCAAGCATAACATACCAGAAATTGATATGCGGACTTGTCCATTGCGAAAACATTACAAACCAAAAGACTATTGCTACTAAGATTGCACCTGCAAGTTTTTTCATATCAGGATAGCTAAAATTAGGGCTAACGACAATGATGCACTAAACATCAATTGTAGTTGAGCAGTTCCTTTGTCCAATTCATTAATAGGAGTAACATCATCTTCTGTTATCTGCGACATGGCCTTACAGTTCTTATATGCTACCGGTACTGTTATCAGAGTGATAAGAGCCGTTATCGGCAAAATATTAAGAACCACCATTACGATAATAGACAAATAAGCCAATATCGTCAACAGATAATAATGTATTACAGAAGCCTTCATCCCGATCAGCATTGCGTATGTTTTGATTTCCGCATAACGGTCGCTTCTGATGTCACGTGTATTATTTGCATGCAACACGTTGACAGTAATAAACGCCATAGGGAAAGAAACAAAAAGCAACAACCAGTCGAAGTGCCCAAGCATTACATATCCTGTACCCAGCATAATAGAGGCTCCATAAACCAGAAAGATAAGAAGGTCTCCCAATGCTTTGAACTTGAAACGATAATAAAATACAGCGCCTATAGTACCAAATAAACCAACCCACACCAAGTCTATACCTGCTTGCGAAACCAAAAATAAACCAAGAGTTATCCCCAAAGCAATAAATGCCCATCCGTAAATAAACACCTGTTTAGGAGTAAACAGCTTGCTGGTAAGAATATCTGTTCCTACCTTGCCTTCTCTGTCTACACCATATTTATAGTCGTAATAATCACTGATCAGGTTACCACCTGCCTGAAAAACAACTGCGCCAATGATTGCAATTACACCCAATATCCAGTTAGCAGAGCTTTCGGGGTACACGTGTATTGTATACATCATTGCAATAAGAGCAGGAAGAGATGATACCGGAAACGACCATGGTCGCGTAGCAATCATCCAGTTTTTTAGTGTTGGTTTTTTTGTTTCCATTTTTATCCGAATTATAAAATATTATTCGATGCCCAGTTTTGCATTGAACATTTTCAGAGTCTCAAGGACATTGCTCTTCACATTAATGAAGTGCTCTATACCTTGTGCTTTCAAATCTTCCATGCATGCAGGAGCTCCGGCAACAACAAAATGTTCTTTGCCTTCGATCAACTTATGAGCTTCAGGAGCGTATGTTGCGTACTCATCGTCACTAGAACAAAGTACAATAACATCTGCTTTTTTCTCACGAGCAGCTTTGATTCCTGCTTCAACTGTTTCGAAACCTAAATTGTCGATAATCTTGTATCCGGCACAAGCAAAGAAGTTACTTGAGAACTGTGCACGTGCAAGACGCATACCCAGATTACCAATTGTTAGCATAAATACTGTAGGAGCACCATGTTTCTCTGTAGCCAGGCGAAGTATTTCGAATGCTGTACCTAAGCGGCTGGTAGGTAACGGCATATATTCTCCTTTTTCGGAAGAACATCCGCAATTACAACCTTCTTTTACAATTTTGCTTTCAGCTTTCTCTGTAAAGTTAGGATATTGGTTAGTACCCAATAATACTTCACGGCGAGTAGCCAATGCTTTGAAACGGGTATCAGCTGAAGTTTTAACGGCAGTTTGTACTGTTGCCGCTTTCAATGCTTCATAAAATCCTTTTTCGTCTACTTCGAGGAACAATTTCCAAGCTTGTTCAGCTATAGATTTAGTAAGGTTCTCGATATAATATGAACCCGCCGAAGGGTCAGTTATCTTATCGAAATGACATTCTTCTTTCAACAATAGTTGTTGGTTACGTGCAATACGTTCAGAGAAGTCATCCGGAGTTTTATATGTTTCGTCGAAAGGACGTACTGTCAACGAATTAATTCCGGCAATAGTAGCCGACATTGATTCTGTTTGTGTACGAAGCAAGTTCACGTGGGCATCGTAAACAGTCTTGTTGAAAGTAGATGTTTGTGCATGAACATATATTTTTGCAGCACAATGACAAATTCCTTCAGGAGATTTGTTTGGACATTCGTTAGCACAGATAGGTTTGTAAGCTTCTACTATTTCTGCCCATAACCAGCGTGCAGCACGGAACTTAGCGATTTCCATAAAATAGTTACCGCCAATACCAAAGTTAAATTTGATCTTCTTAGCAACCAATGTAGGGTCTAGTCCTGCTTCAACAAGAGCAGACATCAACTGATTACCATTAGCCAGCGCATATCCAAGTTCCTGATAGATATAAGCACCACCGTCACTCAATGCATAGGCATTAACAGCCAACACTCTGAAACGAGGTAGCGGAGCCGCAGCTTTAACGATCTCTGCTGCTTTCTCTACCCATCCGTCTGCATTACGTCCCTTTTTCAATAGAGGTTTGAAAGGATCGTAGTTTACAGAACCAAAGCACTTCATCACATCTGCACCCGATTCTTTGATGTATTCAACTAAGATCTTAGTTAATTCCAAAGATTTGCGATGACATGTACTAAAGTTAAGCTCTACAGCTTCAGGGTGAATGTCTTTCAACAATGTCTTGATGTTGTCGGCGTTTACATCATCTCCTTCGATATGAAATCCTAGAGATGTGATACCTTTGTAAAGTACGTCAAGAGCTTTTGCGTTTGCTGCCTTGAAATCGCGGACGTCAATATCCTGACGAGTATACCAGTCGTTATCTTTCTTGGTACCACGCACGTAAGGAAATTCACCCGGAAGTGACACAGCCGTATTAAGGCCTTCAAGGTCCTCACTTCTGTAAAAAGGGTTTACATTGAACCCTTCGTTTGTTTTCCAAACAAGTTTTTTCTCAAAATCAGCCCCTTTCAGGTCTGCTACGATTTTTGCCATCCACTCTTCAGTAGATATCGGCGGAAAATTTGAGAAAAGCTTTTCTTTCTGATTAGCCATGATTAATAAAATTGTTTAATATATAGGTTATATTTTATTGATTCTTAAAAGATTATAAATGGCCTATCTATATTTACATAAATGTTATTTATAGGTGCTTAAATTCAAACAGTTATCCTTATTAAAAATGCACCACAAAAGTAATCCTTTTTGTTTGGTTGGTAAAGTTTTCGAGCCTAAAAAAACTTAGGATTGACTGTTTATATGTTAATAATGAAAAGGACTTTAGCATTTTTATACCATTCACTTCTTCCATCGGGCAAGTCGTTTAAGGGAGAATTGAAATACCAATGCTACATTTTAAGGCTTCTAAAAAGCATCAGAAATTTGGCTGCTATATCACCCCTAAACAGTTTGATATAACAAAGAAGAAGGATAGAACCCGAGTTCTATCCTTCAGTATATTAAGACATAAGAAAGTCTTTATTTTACATCTGCATTCATCAGAATATTGGGTTTAGCTACAAATTCTCTGAAATCATCTGCAGACGAATGACCTTTGAATGGTGCATAAAAATGTTCCGGCTTATCGCTCTCCCATGCATTGCGCCAGAATAATACCCATGCTATTTTATATTGGTTTATAACAGGATATACAGCTTGTGTAAAATACATAGAATCCGGTATAGATTCCATTCCCGTTTCTCCGATAGTCGGTATTTTACCAGACTTAGCTGCATAGCCGGTTACAATCTTAAGGTTGAGATCCATCGCTTCTTTGTATTTTGCTACAGCTTCACTGTCTTTACCCGGCACATAGCAGTCATAACCCACTATATCAACATATTCATCATCGGGATAACGCTCTAGATACTCGGCTTCATTTTTTGTTTCTGATGGAGAATAGGCATAAAGAAGATTGTGTACGTTTTTCTTATCACGCAGATACTCTACGGTCATAATCCACAATTGTTTATACTCCTCGGGCGTACACTGCTTACTGCCCCACCAGAACCATGCTCCTGTATGTTCATGGTACATACGGAACACAACGGGAATCAGGTTGCCTTTATCATCTTTGAGGTCGAGAAAGAAATCCGCAACACGATCGAGCCATGTGAGATACTTTGCATGATTAGAGCCATTAGGCAGTATCGTTCTTACAACCGAATCCTGCGCACAGTCCCAAGCGGTATTTCCTGTTACGATATTGTCTCCATGCCAACTGGCTGTTGTTATACCGCCTCTATCGTAGGTTTCTTTGATATAGTGCTTCATATCGGAAAAGTAGACAGAATCAAGATTAAATTGAGCCCCGATTTCGACATGTCCTAACTCCCATCCTACCACTGCAGGATAATCGCCCGTCACATCTTTCACATCCGACCTCCCGGCTTCTTTATACCAGCCATGACCATACGCTAAAGCATCTTGATGACCAACCATTATACCCTTATCCAACGACTTGAACAATCGGTTGTATAACTCAACGGTTTCTTTGGTGGCATTTTTGTCAATGGGTGATTTCATATCTGCTATCGATTCTTTTTGCTTACACGATACGAGTACCATAGCTACAGACATTAGTAATACAAATGTTTTCTTCATTATATATTCATTTTTCAGTTTGTTAAAAAGTAACAACCAACGGTCACAGGAGCAAAGTGTATGTAAAAGTAACAGGTTCAAGTTATTTTATTCGTGTCACTTTTTTGTCCGACATATAGCATTTCTGGTTCTAATCATTAAATAGATAATTAACTGTTTCAATTATATATATCAGCCAGATCACTCTCCATCAATATGATTTCAGACTGAGTGAACTCCTTAAAATCGTCAGCGGCAGGATGCCCTACAGTAGGTGCATAATAATGATGCGCCATATCACTGGCATTGCGCCATACAAGCACATAGCAAACCTTTACTTTTTGTAGAATAGACAGTAATGTTACCGTAAACCAATCCGATTGAGGTATCCCCTCCAATCCTGTCTCGGTGAAGGCTGCGAGTTTACCTTTGCTTTCGGCTATATCCGATACTATTTTGAGCTTCTTTGCTGCAAGCTGAGGGTTGTTCCCTCCATCGGGGCGAAAGTCCCAATAGTTGTCCATACCGAGCATATCCACATATTCATCACCCGGATAGTATTCTAAGAATTGCGCTTGTGTTGTAAACTTGCAATCGGGCGAGAATGCATATATGAAGTTATGCACTCCTAGATCGTTTCGCAAATAGTCGATCGTAAACCGCCATAAAGCAATGAATTCATCTTTGGTACAATGTCCCTTTCCCCACCAAAACCAATCGCCATCATATTCATGAAACGGACGAAATATAACAGGGATAAGCACTCCCTCTTTATCTTTAAATGCTGAAGCAACATCAGCAATAGATTGTAAGTATTTTTTATATTTATCGTGTAATCTCCCTCCGGGAAGAATGTCCGGAACAACTTTTATGGGATCTTTCTCCCAATAAAAACTTCCATCGTTAGCGGGATTACTAGCATGCCAAGCAAAGGTGGAAACACCTCCCCTGTTGTAAGTATCAATAACGGAAGTAATGAGCTCATGTTTAGCCTTCTCAAACCGCTCTGAATCGGAGGTAGTCACATTGGCAAAATCGAGGCCTATAACCGCCGGATGGCTGCCCGTAACATCTTTTACATCACTCCTATTTTTATCTCCAACCCAAGTACGTCCATAGCTGGTAGCTTCCTGATGCCCGAAAAGAACCTTACCACTCTTCTGTATATCTTTCAAGTGCTGATATAAGTTTTTTGTTCGCTCTGTAGCTTGCCTGTCAACCAATGTATCCGAAGCTTTCACAGGAACAATAATAAAAACGAATAGGAAAAAGAAGATACACCTCATCATCACGGTAAAGGTTAATAATCAACAGTCTCCCGGACTGGCCGGAAAACTGTTGAAATAATAATACTTAATTTAATTCCATACTCTATACTCTGGGTAAGTATGGAATCTCTCACCTAAAAAAACCAACCTATATTGAAAAACAATCATTTTATAGTAAACAATACCTTGCCTTTTATATCATTAGAGGAAGAACCTACCTGAAATTCAAAATCTCCGGGCTCTACCACACGTTTATTTTCGAGATTAATAAAAGAAAGATCGTTTTGCTTCAACTTAAATGTTACAGTCTTTGTTTCACCTGCTTTTAATGCTACCTTCTCAAAACGGCGCAATCTTTTCACGTCGGGAACCAGTGATGCAACCAAGTCGCTTGTATAAAGTTGTACAACCTCTTTACCATCACGGTTACCTGTATTTTTCACATCTACAGATACAGTTACTTCTTCGTTCGAATTAAGAGGTAATTGAGACTTATCTAACTTTATATTTGAATATGCGAAAGTTGTGTAACTCAAGCCATACCCGAACGGATATTCGAAGTTATAGTCTCCTTCGTAATTGTATGCAGCATCGGTATTTACTTGCTCATCAGAATATTTATGGAAATACGGCACTAATGAATTCGGATATGCCGGATATGTATAAGGCAGTTTACCTGAAGGGTTTACATCTCCCGCCAAAATATCGGCCAATGCATCGGCTCCGTAAATTCCCGGTAAATATGTCTGTACTATACCATCTACTTTGGATGAGAACTTAGAGATCAAACGAGGTCGTCCTTCGCTCAATACCAAGATCACTTTCTTGCCAAGTTTCAGCATTTCCTGAGCCAGCTCTGTTTGCAAGTCATTCAGGTATAAATCGTTCAAATCTCCCGGTTTCTCGCAATATGAATTTTCACCCAAACACAATATAATATAGTCTACATTCTTAGCGGCAGCAATAGCCTCATCGAAACGGTCTTTATGCTCTGTATCCCATTTGGTTTCTTTTGTGTAGCTCACACCCGGAACATAAGAAACATTTGCTTTGCCGAATTTTTGTTGTACCGCATCAAGAATATTATGATACAAGTCTCCAAACTCGTCTATTTTTTCACCTTGCCAAGAGAATGTCCATCCTCCGTTCAATGCACGTTTGCTAACAGCATTAGGACCTGTCACCAGAATCTTCGCACCTTTACTCAATGGCAATACATTGTTGTTGTTTTTCAGCAACGTGATACCATCTGCTGCGGCATTGTAAGAAGCTTCTTGGAATGCCTTAGAGTTAAACTCCGGATAATCTTTCGCATAGGTATTCGGTGTTTCAAACAATCCAAGCTTTATTTTCACAGTCAATACTCTTGTTGCAGCGTCATCGATGCGTGACATCGGTACTTGACCTTCATTGACAAGCTCTGTCAACAAATCGCAGAATTCTTTATAGTTATAAGGAATCATCGACATGTCGATTCCTGCGTTAATACCTGCTTTGATTGCTTCTTTGATAGAAGGAACCATTTTGTCACGGTTATACAACTTATTTATATCTTCCCAGTCTGTAACAATCATACCCTGAAAGCCTAAATCCTGACGCAGCAATTTAGTCATCAGCTCATAGCTGGCATGTACAGGTACATTGTTTATAATACCCGAGTTGATCATTATGGTATGTGCACCGGCATCGATAGCCGCCTTAAAAGCAGGAACATGATATTCGAGTAATACATTCTCGGGAATATAAGCAGGAGTACGGTCTTTTCCACTAATTGGAGCCGAATAGCCTATAAAGTGTTTGATACATGAAGCCACCTTTGTTGGGTTTGCGATATTATTATCATCACCTTCATATCCTTTCACCAATTCGTATCCGAAAACCGAACCGATATAAGGGTCTTCTCCAAATCCTTCATACTGACGAGGGAAACGTGGATCGATTCCTAAGTCGAGTACAGGAGAAAAGTTCCAAGGCACATTGCTGGCACGTGTTTCGTAAGCGGTAATTTCACCCATCTTACGGGCATGCGCCGGATTCCATGTAGCAGCAATAGCTATTTCCTGAGGGAACATGGTAGAACCTGCCGTATAAGTAGCTCCGTGTATCTGGTCGAGACCATATATAACAGGAATTTTCATACGGGTTTCCTTCGTTGCTACTTCCTGAATCTGTTCTACAGCTTTAGTCCACCACTGAGGCGTACGCGCACGTGTACCTGGAGCGTTAAGAATAGATCCTACATGGTATTTAACAACAGCTTCGCGCACTTTGTCTGCATCTATCTCCAATGTGCTGGTAGGAGGAGTGTCCTGACCTTTACAAACCAGATCAACTGTTATCTGAGACATCTGCCCTATTTTCTCTGCCAATGTCATTTTCGACACCATCTCGGCTGCTCTTCTCTCTGCATCACCCTTTTGCGCATACATGCCGCAGGCGATACCCAATACAACTACTAATACTGCTAATTTTCTCATATAAAATATTTAAGTTCTACAAATAAACTATTCGTATACATTGTCATCCTGAACTTGACAGTAAACAATTTCTACTCTAGCGGTAAGGTATTTTCTGTTCTCAATAAGACAATATATGTCAAATATACCTCAAAAAACACGATCTCCGAAACAAAGAGTTTATAATTCAAACTAAAAATTAACCTAATACTACCTCTATTTTATTCACCGAACCGGCAGGCTGTAGCGGAATAATGTTTCCAGACAAAGCCTTTCCGTTAACTGTTATACTTTTTACTCCTCGATTCACTCCTGTATTTTTAATATCGATGAGATAAGTTGCATCTCTGAATTTGCGTGTCACCTCAAAGCCTTTCCAATCGGAAGGAATACAAGGATTTATTTCCAATCCATTATAATCCGGCTTGATACCCAGAATAAATTGGGTGATCGCATAATAATTCCATGCTGCCGTACCGGTTAACCAAGAGTTCTTAGCTTCACCCGGCTTGAATGCATCTTTCCCGGCAATCATCTGAGAATATACATAAGGCTCTACTTTATGCAATTCTGATATTTCTTCGGTATAAGAAGGGCATATCTTGCGGTAATATTCCCATGCATAGTCGCCTCGTCCCAAGATGGTTTCGGCAATCATGATCCAGGGATTATTGTGGCAGAAAATACCTGCATTTTCTTTATAGCCGGCAGGATAAGAAGAAATCTCTCCGTATTCGACTACATATTCTGTAAACGCCGGATTATTCAACACAATACCATTAGGTGTATCCAGATATTTTTTGACAGAATCCAGCGATTTTTCTACCATGCCTTCTTCCAGCCCCACTTTTGCCATCGCACACCAACCTTGCGACTCAATAAATATCTTTCCTTCCTTATTTTCATTACTACCGATTTTCTTTCCGTAATAATCATAGGCACGAAGATACCAATTACCATCCCATCCATGCATCTTAACGGCTTCGATCATAGAGTCGATATAACCCTGTGCTCGGTCAGCTTCCTGATTATTTCCTATCTGACGGCAAAGCGTTACATAGTCCTGACCACAAACAATAAACAGTCCGGCGATCATCAAAGATTCGGCTTTAGATCCTTCCGTTTTGTTTTCAGTCGTCTGGAATGACTCATTCGGATCCCACGAAAAACAATTTAGATTCAAACAATCGTTCCAGTCGGCACGCCCGATAAGAGGCAGTAAGTGAGGTCCCAAGTTTTCGATCACGTGATTGAATGAAACAGTCAAGTGGTGAAACAGTGATTTCTCTGTTCCCGCCTGATTGTCGAAAGGAACAGCCTCGTCTAATATAGAGAAGTCTCCCGTCTCTTTCAGATAGGCGACTGTTCCAAAAATAAGCCACATCGGATCGTCGTTAAAACCACCGCCGATATCATTGTTCCCTCGCTTGGTAAGTGGCTGATACTGGTGATAACAACCGCCATCACTAAACTGTGTAGATGCAATATCGATAATACGCTGACGGCCACGTGTGGGAATTTGGTGAACGAAACCAACCAAATCCTGATTGGAGTCGCGGAATCCCATACCTCGCCCGATTCCCGATTCAAAGAAAGATGCAGAGCGAGAAAAATTAAACGTAACCATACATTGGTATTGGTTCCAAATATTGACCATGCGGTCTAATTTTTCTTCATTGCTCTTTAGCACATAGCTGCTTAACAAATTATTCCAATAGGTTTTTAATTCATCAAATGCAGCCTGTACTTTTGCAACCGTATCGAACTTAGCAATAGTCTCTTTTGCTTTGCTCTTATTGATAACACCTTTCGATTCCCATTTATCCTCGCGGTTTTCGTATTCTACATAACCCAATACGAATATCAGTTCTTTCGTTTCGCCGGGTTGCAATTCTATTTCGAGGTAATGCGATGCTATAGGCGACCAACCGTGAGCCACAGAGTTGGAAGGCTTTCCCGCCATCACAGCTTGTGGATCACGAAACTCATTATACAAACCGATGAATGATTCCCTGTCGGTATCAAACCCTTGTATCGGAGCATTTACGCTATAGTAAGCATAATGGTTTCTACGCTCTTTGTATTCTGTTTTATGATAAATGACAGAGTCTTCTATTTCTACTTCTCCTGTAGAGAAATTACGCTGAAAGTTTTCCATGTCGGTAGCAGCATTCCATAAGCACCACTCGGCAAAAGAAAACAGTTTGAATCGTTTGGTTTCTGTCGACTTGTTTGTCAACTTCACTTTCTGAACTTCCGCCCATGTCTTCAGGGGCACAAAGAAAAGTACTTCTGCTTCTATTCCGTTTTTCTCCCCGGTAATGGTCGTATAACTCATTCCGTGGCGGCATTCATATTTATCGAGTTCGGTTTTGCAAGGCTTCCACCCCGGCGACCAAACAGTTCCGCCATCGTTGATATAAAAATAGCGTCCGCCATTATCCATAGGGACATTGTTGTAGCGATAACGAGTAATACGGCGAAACTTAGCATCTTTATAAAAAGAGTAACCTCCGGCGGTATTTGATATCAAAGAGAAGAAATCTTCATTACCCAGATAGTTGATCCATGGCCATGGCGTCTGAGGATTTGTAATCACATATTCCCGACGCTGATCGTCAAAATATCCAAACTTCATATTTTAATTTTAAGCATTATTTTAAATCGAAATGTTCTATCATCTCCATACACATACGCCCATTATGATACGGGCATTTCCAGAACCCTGCCTTATCATCTTTTTGATTGATTGTTCCGTCTTCCTTTCGGCTCCAATACCATTCGCCACTCTCTTGGTCTACGATCTGATTGCGAATATAATTCCATATCCGTGCAGCCTTCTCTTTATATGTTATGTCCTTAGAGTTTTTGTACGCATACATATATCCTACTACAGATTCTGCCTGTACCCACCAATGACGGTCGCCATCTATGTGATTCCCATCCTTTTCGTATATCATACTGCCTTCTGCCTGCAAACCTTCGGATGCTGCATCCGCTATTTCCAATGATATATTTTTGATTTCGGCAAGTAAGCCTCTATCGCCCAATACATCAGCAGCTTCGAACAACAACCATGAGGCTTCGATATCGTGTCCGTAGGATATGGCTGTAGACTTCACATTCCACTCTTCGTCGAAAAAGAGATTCAGATGGTTTGTTTTCTTATCCAATATACGCTCGGTGAAAATACCAATCAATCTTTTCTGGGCTGCTTTAAGCTGCTCATTGTCCCACACCCGGCACAGATTGGTATATGGTTCCAAAACGTGCAGATGTGTATTCATTGTTTTCTTTTCATTGGCATCCTTATCACTCAGACGCATATCTTCAATAGGCTTCCAATCCTGAGTATAGGCTTCGAGATAGCCGCCCAATTCACTATCATGACATTTCTCTATCAGATAGAAGAATTCTTTTGCCAATTCAAGAGCCTGCTTGTTTCCTGTTGCACGATAAAACTCCGAGAAACCGTATAGCATAAACCCTTGCACATAGGTTTGTTTTTTTGTACTTACAGGATTTCCTTTATAATCGAGCTCCCAATATACTCCGCCGTATTCCCTATCAAGAAAATATGCAGTAATATAATCGAAAGCCCGTTGAGCCATATCGAGGTATTCCTTCTTCTTCAATATGCGGTATGCAGAAGAAAAAGTCCACAGTATACGGGCATTTAGTATAGCACCCTTATTTGCTTCAGGGTGCAATGTGTTATTACAATCTATCTGTCCGTAGAAACCTCCATGCTCTGTATCCTGTATCTTATCGATCCAGAAAGCCAATATATTATTCTCCAGTTCGTTTTTGAAACCGTTCATAGATCAATCTTTTTGGGCACGTTTAGCATCCAGTTCGGCAGTTATTTCTTTTACTTTCTTTTCAGAAAGGGGATAAGCCATCATTCCAAGGAAAGCAATAATACAACAAATAGCAGGAAGGATACTTATCATAAGTCGCTCTCCAAAAATAGTATCCATACTTTGCTGAGCAATATGCGGATTGTATTTGAATATGGATAAAATCCATCCGGTAAGAGCTGCACCTAATGCCCAGCCTAATTTTTGGGACATAGAAGACGATGAGAAAATCAGCCCTGAAGCACGACGGTTCGTTTTCAGTTCCTGATAATCTACAATATCAGCAAACATGCTCCAAAGAAGAGGTAGAACATAACCTGCACAAAGAGATATTAATGTTTGTAGCAATAATATCCAGCCTAACTCATTAGGTATAAAATAGAACACTACACTTAACGCTGCGGCTCCCGCCATAGCCAACATATATGTTCTTTTTTTTCCGTATTTGGAGGATAAAACAGGAGCTAGAATAACACCTACAAGATTGGCAGCCTGACCAACAAGAAAGTAAATAGTCGTCATATCCCAACCTGTAACCGGCATTTTATATGCAAACTGTACGTAGTCTCTAAAATAGTAAATGGCTACACCATCGCGAACAGCATTAAACAACAAAGCAGCAAGCCCTGTGCCTACCAATATCCACCAAGGCGCATTATGAAACAGATTTTTTAAATCCTGCTTTACAGAAGTATTTTCATCTTCATTAACAGGTTCTACACGTTCGCGCGTCCATCTGAAACAAAAGATGAACAGAATAGTACATAACACCCCAATAGAAGCTACGGCTAACGTCCAACCAATAGGAGATGTACTTACAGATGTTTCGGTTACCGCTTTCGTAACATCTACAGCCGCTTTGCCCTCGAGACTAGCAAACATATCAACCAATGGCTGCAACAACATAAAGGTTATAAAACTACCAATAAAAGCAAACGACATACGGTACGAAGAAAGAATATTCCGTTCTTGCGGATTAGATGACATCACACCCAATAATGAAGCATAAGGCACATTTATCAGTGAGTATACAATCATCATCAGGGAATAAGTGATATAAGCATAAACGAGTTTCCCTGTTGATCCGAAATCGGGAACAAAGAATGTTATAACTCCCATTACGGAGAATGGCACAGCAAACCAAAGTAAATATGGGCGATATCTTCCCCAACGGGTCTTAGTACGGTCGGCAGCTATACCAACGAATAAGTCAAATACCGAATCCCACAGGCGGGCAACCAGAAACATAGTTCCTGCCGCTGCTGCTGTTATACCAAAAACATCTGTGTAAAAGAACAAAGAGTACATGCCGAATATCTTCCAAAACATGGAAGAGGCCATATCTCCAAATCCGTAGCCGATTTTCTCTTTTAAAGTAACTGTTGTTGTTTTCATGGTGGATAATAGGTTGTTTCAAAAGTAAGATCACTCTATCAAAGTGTTATCCTCTTTGTCACGCCGAACAAACCGGAAGTTCTCCATTACATCCGGCATGACAAAGAGATAGTGAAAAATACCCTCGAAACATTTAGTATTATTATTTTAATTCTAGATTTTTCTTAATCAAAGCCGACAATGTCTGTACCGATGTAGCCGAACGATAGCCGTCTGGCGCTGTATTGAAACAGTAATCAACCAAGCGATCTACAGAAGATACTGCCACATGCATACGTGTGTCGCAAGAAGCATAATACAGATATACCGTACCATCGTCGTCCGCTATCCAACCATTCGTAAATAATACATTAGACACGTCTCCTACCCTTTCTTCATCTATCGGAGCCATTAAGTGTCCTGCAGGTTCTGCTATCAACTTATCGGGCTGCTCCAAGTCAGTCATGTAAAGATACAATACATATCTTAATCCCGCAGCACAGGCACGCACTCCATGTGCAAGGTGAAGCCAACCTTTTGATGTTTTTATAGGATGTGGCCCTTCTCCATTTTTCAATTCCTTGATGGTATGATAATAACGGAAATTGATTATTTTTTCTTCTTTTACCTCTGCATTGGCAATATCATCTATCAGTGCCCAACCGATTCCGCCACCACTACCGGCATCGATAAATCCGTCTTGAGGGCGTGTATAAAGTGCATATTTTCCGTTTACAAATTCGGGATGTAAAACAACATTACGCTGCTGACTCTTTGTTTTCAGATCAGGCAGACGCTCCCAATTGATCAGATCTTTTGTACGCGCAATACCTGCTGCAGCTACAGCTGAAGACAAATCTCCGGCTGGCGCTTTCGGGTCTTTCCTTTCGGAACAGAACACACCATAAACCCACCCATCTTGGTGAGCGGTAAGGCGCATATCGTAAACATTTGTATCAGGGTTCTCTGTTTCAGGCATAGCAATAGGATAATCCCAAAAGCGGAAATTATCTATACCATTCGGACTTTCGGCTATTGCAAAGAACGATTTACGATCATTGCCTTCTACACGTACAGCCATTATATATTTCCCATTCCACTTGATTGCTCCGGCATTGAATGTTCCGTTTATTCCAAAACGTTCCATAAAATAAGGGTTGGTTTGGGGATTGAGATCATAACGCCAGAAGACAGGAGCATGACCGGCTGTTAATACAGGATTTTTATATCGTTCGAAAATACCATTTCCCGGTAATATTGGTTCATTTTTTAATGTAACTAAATTCTCGTATTCTGCTGTAACAGCGTTAAGACGTGTATTGAAAATGTTGCTCATCACTTGATTTTTAAGAGGTTCAACCTGATTCTGTTTTATTAGAATTACTTTATAATTTGTGTTTTAGCTTCTATTTAGTATTTAACTTATCTGCATATTCTTTTATTAATTTGATTGTTGAATCTGTATCAAACACAGAGTTCAAACCTTGCTCTTCTTGCGCCGGATCTCCTACATAGTCGTCCCACGGTTTCCAAAATTCATGCGCCGGACGTCCCAATCCACCCCATGCCCAGAAATTACAACCTGCGATATTTCCTTTATCCTTAGAAGCTGTTACTATGTATTCAAAGATATTGGCATAGTATTTATCACGGGCTGTAACAGGATCATCCAAGGTATATTTATGATTGTCGCGAGGAAAGCCAAACTCTTCGATTGTCATCGGCTTATTCAGTTTTTTTGCCACAGCCAAATGCTCAGAGATATATTCATCTGTTCTCACGATTGCCGTATCTACCGATTCTTTAATCTTGGTTATATCGATCCAACTCCAGTTTTTAGGCCAAATATGTATTGTCAGATAATCGACATTCGGATCTGCATGTATCTCTTCATAAAGATTCATATCTCCTTCCGAACCCATAAGTCCTTCGTTTCCGATAGATATTAGATGATTAGAGTCTAGGGAACGTATCAATGCTGTTGTTTCTTTGAGCCATTTCTTAAAAGCAGGTTTACCTTCGTCACTAAACACACGCGGCTCGTTTCCCACCTGCCACGACATAAGTGCTGTATCTTCGGTATATTTTTTTCCTGTATATTTATTTGTACGAGAAACGACATGCTTTACATGATTGAGAAACATTGTATGGCAACTGTCGCAATCGGCATATTGTGCCACATGCTTAACAAATACAGGCCAGTCATAAACTCCTTTTTCGGGAACATTTCCTTTTCCTGACCATTCGAGGTACTGACCATAACCGCCACTCCACTCCCAGCTATTATTTAGGTAGAGAACAGCATGCATATTGCGTTTTCCCAACTCTGCCATGAAGAAGTCTAGTCCATCGAAGATAGTATCGTTGTATACACCGGGTGCTGTTTGCAACGTTGGCCTCACTTTTACAGCTTGTCCGGCAACACCATCTGCACCGACTAGTACACGCAAGTTATTGATACCATTTTCTTTCATGAAGTCGAGTTCTTTCAACAAGCGTTCACGGTTTCCTCCTTCTCCGGTAGAGCCTAATATTGCGCCATACCAGTAGTTTGTACCAATAAAATAATACGGATTGTCGCCTATTACAAAGTGACCATCTTTTTGTTTTACAAAAGCAGATTCCGACATGGTTGTACTTTTCTTACTGTTACAAGAAAAAAGACTTAGAACTGTGATCGTAAAAAGAATTAGTTTCTTCATTATTATTTTACGTTTAATTTTTCTTTGATAAATGCTTTCGAAGCATCATTATACTCTTTGCCAACACTGTGAGCAAACTCAGGGAATGCCATCCAGCGTTTTTCAGATTTTACCTGATTGTAAGCCGCAAAATTTATGTGAGGCGGGCAAACATTATCCTGAACTCCAATCCCCATAATAAGAGGACATTCAATCCACTGAGCCAGATTCTTGATATCAAAATAAGTAAGAAGTGAATAAACGTCTTCCCATTTAGCCTCGGGATGTGTTGTCATATAATTATCAAAATCGCTTTTAGGCCAAGGCGCTATTTTGAAATAATCAGGGTAATCGGATAAGAAAGGAATACTGGGTGCTGCTACTTTTACGCGTTTGTCGAGAGCCGCAGCCACAAATGAAAGTGCACCACCTTGACTACCTCCTCTTACAGCAATCTTTTCGGCGTCTATCTCTGGTCGGCTGCAAACAAAATCAAGTGCCCTTACTACATCTAAGAATGCCCCTCGATAATAATAATTATCTTTATTATCGAGCCCGTATGTAATCCATGTTCCAAAACGATTTGTGGGCTGATTTAATGCTTGTCCTCTGATCGATAAAACAAAGTATGCAAATCCATCCCACCACTGATTTGGAGGATAAGGTTGTGAACCATACCCCATATATTCTACAATCACGGGATGCTTACCTTCTCTTTTAGGCTTAGCATAATATCCTCTTATCAGCTCATTACCAAAAGAACGCATTTCAACCAAATAGACATCGTAATCTATTTTCGAATACTGGGGAACAAGTGTCAATTTATAATCCGGCGCAACTTTTGCAAGCTCTTTCAAGTTGTTATCCCAAAATGCTTTAAAATCATCTTTTGCATCGAGAGGCGAGTTAATCTTTTCGGGTTCGAAGCCGACATTAAACTTTTTCTCACAGGCTATTGTATCGTTGCGTCTGAACTGGACGGTATATCTGTAAAACCCGGGATTTGGATTATCGAAGCTAAAGAACTTGGATATTGAAGCTTTTCCGTCTATTTCTATATCCATAGAGTCAGCCTTTAGCGGTTGATAATCGTCTGTTGTGAGCGTTACCATCAATCGTCCTTGTACTGCCCATTTGTTCTTATTATCGATATTTACCTTTATTTGAACAGGACTAGGAGCCATAAATATATAATCGGAGTCCGCCACCTGAACATTTAAGGCTAATTTATCTTTTGTTTCAGCGGTAGAGATCGATAGAGCAGCCCCTTGGAGGAAGCCACCGACATTCCAACCATCATGAAACTTAATCGCAATCAGATTTTCTCCTGTAAGATCAATATCTTCTTCGGGAACAAAATAGTTTCGTTCATTGTCAAAGTAGCCTCTATAGTCTTGCGGAAATTCGCCCGTTTTACCTACAAGCTTACCATTAAAGTAAACCTCATCGGTAGCAGCCAAACGTCCGAGATGAAGCATAATTCCACCTTTATTCTTTATGGCATTGACTAAGACATCCGACATTTGTATTCTTTTACGATACCAACCAAAGCCGTTATCTAAATTGATGTTTTGATCTTTTAAGGATTTAGACGACAACACTTCTTGCCATGCAGTATCATTGTAGTCTACATTCATCCAAAGACTATCGACTCCTTCTCCGGCATGAAATTTCCAATCGGCAGAAAATGATTCGGAAACGATCGGGTCGAGATTTTCTTTTACCGCTTGCTTGCAGGATAAAACAAGAAAGAAAGTGATTACGGATAAGAAATATATGGTATATTTTTTCATGGTCCTTTAGCTATGATTCTATTTAATGATAGATAGTACAAATTTATAATTGTCGGCATCTTATTACAAATACTTTTTTAATCAATTATAATACTTTTTTGGGCATTTTACAGCGCCTACAAACTAAACATTATTCGCTTATTAGACATATAAATAAGAATATTCAATAGACAGTATGGAGAATACCGACATCCATACAAAGAATAATACTTTTTTAATCTTTCGTTACAACTCACTGTTCTTTTTACTGTAGTGCGGCCTTTACTATTTTACCCCATTCTTTCAAATCGGTATCCTTCCAGCCGGTAGCAGGAGATGTAGAATCTTTAATCATCGAACATGTTTCGTTTTTATCTGCGATAGACCATGCAACCCAACTTATCTGATGTTGTTTCATCCAGTTCAACCAATTGTTCCATTCTGTTTTGTTTATAGCACCATCACCCGATGCTTCCATTCCTGCACACTCCGACACAAAAATCGAAAGTCCTTTTCCAATGGCATCATCAGCCCTATCACGTAAATATTGCTTATGTGTTGCAGCATAGAAATGTAGTGTATACATGATATTATCATATCCTTCGATCGGATTATCTGCAGCCAGATGTATATCCTGATCCCAATGAGGTGTACCTACCAATATTACGTTCTTAGTATCTATCGCTCGAATCGTTTTAATTATTTCTTCCGAGTATGCTTTTACTGTTTCCCAAGAATCTTCTACCGGCTCATTGAATATTTCGTATATTATATTCGGGTAGCCTTTGTATTTATTGGCAGTCCTTGTAAAAAATTCCTTGGCTTCCTGTGTCTTTATCCCATGACTATGCCAGTCTACAATAACATACATTCCATTTTCGATAGCCGCATCAACAACGTTATCGAGGCATTCGTTCGCTTTTTGAGGGTTGGTTATGTATGCTCCTTCGGGTTCAACCCCGATTGCTGCACGCACCAGATTACAATTCCAATCCGATTTGAGCCATGCTACAGTAGACTCATTATAGAAGCGCGGCCACCAATTATGCCACCCAAAGCTTACCCCCTTGAGAGCTATTGTCTTGCCGTCCTTATCTACCAATGAAGTACCTTTTACTGAAAGTTGACCATGCTGCTCTACAAAAGTCTGAGCAATTATCTGATCTGCATTGTCTCCGCTACATCCGACAAACAGGAAAAACAGTAGAATGTAAGCCTTGTAAAAATTCTTAATCATAACTCTCTATATTTTGTGAAAAAACTCTCCTTGCCCTAAAACAAGGAGAGAGTTAATATTCATTCTTATATTATTTTATGCTCGGAACCTGGTCACGAGTAATCACATAAGTTTGCTTCATTGCATCTTTCCACCATTCGTCAGTAGCATGTTTGCTACCGCTATCAGCTTTTCCATACCATGGCATAAACCAGGCCCAGCGTGCCCCCGCACTCCATTGTTCGGATAGAAGGCCAACTGTTCCACATTCGGAAAGGGCAATCACCTTATGCCCATAGCGAGCAAACTCCGATTGGTATATAGATACACAATCGCTTGTATTCTTACTATATAAATCACGACCAATGATATCTACATACTCATCGCCCGGATACCAGCTACTATCGTCAGACTCGCTTGTCCACACCCAGATCAGGTTGTTTACACCCTGCGATTTGAAATAGTCGAACATGGCAATCCAAAGTTTTTTGCAAGAATCAGCATCTTTACCCCACCAGAACCAACCGCCGGCAGCTTCGTGGAATGGACGCCAGATCACAGCAATCCCTTCCGATTGCAATTGTTTTAATGAAGTAGCTACCTTTGCAAGATCGGCCTTAAAGACTTCATTTTCGCGTGTTCCTTCAACTGTAGCCTTGGCTGCATCGAAGTATGTATCAGCTTTGTAAAAAGCATAATCTCCATTTGAATCGGCAGGTATCAGATAAACAGCTGTTACAGTGTAATCATGTCCGCTTATGATAAGACCCGAAGACTTTAATTTAGTTAGGATAGCATCTGTTATTTTCATCTCATAATAATCGCCGCTGATAGAAAAATATTCGTAACCATCGGCAATCTGTCCCCAGTCGCTACCTTTTAGTGAGCCTTGAGCTCCTGATGCCACGTCTTTGATTGCAACACGGATAATGTCGTTAACCTTCGCTGATGCAAACCCCTCAAGAGCTGACGCATCAGTAAGCTGTACATTGCCCGACCAATCGGAAGGCATAGCTACATTACCATTCCATAACCTAGCCGATACGGGAACATTCCAATGCCACATAATAGAAACCAATCCACCTGCATCCCACCAGTTTTTTACAGGCGAAATATCGCTATAGTCAATCCAGTTGCTAGGAGAATATGGCAGATGCACATAATCGAAAGTATTTAATGCCGGGTATTTTCCTGTAAGTGTATGAACAGCTTCTGCCTCTTCTACATTCCAGTTTACATTAGCCATTGTACCGGAGATAACTTTTTGTTTATAGCTTTCTACCAAAAACTGATACACCTTCTTTGCCTGAGCTGTAGCATTCGGATTACAAAGCGTAGCTGTTATAACAGGATCGGCCTTCGTTGTAAAGCTGATGGTTGTTTCGGGTGCTTCTTTATAAGTAGGTCCAAGTACAACACCTGCAGGTACAACTAGTTTGTAAGTCTTTCCTTTTTCCAATCCGGTAGCTTTAATCGTTACCTGGCTTAACTTGAATGAAACATCCGTTATAGTAGCCCCCTCTAAAGTAATCTTTTCGTGTCCGGCTTTAGGACAGAATATATTCTGATCATAATTCAGAACAATAGTTATGTCACCTTCAGGCAAATCTGTTGTTCCATCAGCAGGTGTACTACTTGCTAATTGGGGAATGCCCGGATCGCCGATAACCGGATCATCTATATCGGTACAGGCAGTCATTAGGATAACCCCCAATAGGATATAAAAAATATTTAGTGCTATTTTTTTCATAATATATCTTTTTGTAAAGAGCTTGCCTAATGTAAATTCAGATTAGGCAAGCCTTTATTTAAATATTACCGACCAGTTATAATAGAAACCTTAGAAATAACAAGATGCTCTCCTTGAATAATAATTGCTGTAGTTGACCAACCATCGTTAGCTCCTAATATATTGTCAAGGAATGGTTGAGTTAATTCCATCTCATAATATGTTAAACTTGTATCAGTAAATACAGGTGTATCCCACGTTGCCCAGTTTGCATTATTAATCTGCAATTGTCCATATCCGGTAACTGTAAAATAGAATTTAAGTATTGCTCCGGCTTTTATTCCATCAAAAGATTCCTTATACAGACGAAATGCACCTCCAGCACCTTCACCCGCCCAAGATCCAAGGTCACGTGTTTCATTCATTATCACAGTTTCTACTATCCCCGAAGAGATAATACGTATTGTATAAGTCACTTCTCCGTTAGATGAGATCAGCTTAAATGCTGTATTTCCATTAGCATTACTTGGAACAAGTATACTAAGAGTAGAACCTTGCAAAATATACTGTGTATTATTTCCGTTTACCTGCACATTGGTCAGTTTATCCGCATTCTGAACATCTACTTTCAAAATAGTACCCGACTTGATTTCCTCATCTGAACCCGGAAGAACAGGTATATAACAGAAGTCTGGTTTAGTCACTGTCAAAACGGAGCCCTTTACAGTCTCTCCATTTTTCATTGTTAATGTCAGTTCTCCTGTCTCTGCATCTACCGGGGCTTTTATCACCAAGTCAGTAGAAGATGTTGGAGTAACTTCAACAACTTTGTTTCCTCCAAATGTTACAGATGTAACAAGATCTAGATTCTTACCTTTTATTGTAAATTCATTACCGGCAGCGACAGAAGATGGATTGTATGACAATATCTCAGGTTTTAACGTAGTAATTTTTACTGATACAGTTTTTCCACTAGCGGTATTTAGAATAAGATCTCCTGTTTTGGCATTAGTTGGAGTAGTTACTTTTATTTCCGTTGCACTCTTCGATATAGGTGTTACAGCCTCTGATACTCCTGGGAATAATGCTGTAGTAACCAAATCCATATTAACCCCTTTGATCGAAATGACACTACCATCCTTTATGCCTGTAGCAGGAGTAGCCACCAAATCCGTTGGCACAGCGACACCTATATTAGCTATAGCTACATGCACGCCCGAGTAAGCAACCATTACAATAGCGCCATCGGTGATACCTTCAGGCAGAGTAAATGCCAATACGTCATCTTTTATTGCATGAGCCACAGGCGCTCCATCAGGAAGCTGTACTGACTCTACCAGATCAAGATTCTGACCTATTGTAGAAACTACATCTCCGGGTTTTTTATTTGTAAGATCCAATACCTTTTCTACAGAAGGGAGAACTACTTGCAATTCTGTTTCTGATTTCAATTCCACCGGAATAGCAGCTGTGTCAGCCAAAATAATAATACCGGTCTGTGCTTCGCGAGGAACAACGACTTCAATCTTTTTACGCTCCCATGTCAAAAAATCTTTATAAGATACTTCCACATTATCAGAAAAGACTACTTTCTGAATCAAATTCAGATAATCACCTTCTATTGTTAGAGTCTGACCTGCCTTGACAGGAGATGGTGCAAACTTCGTAATAGATATAGGCTCTGTATATTTAAGCAACGTTTTGGTAGTTATTTCTAAACCTGAAGCAACAAGTTTAACATAGCCTTCTTTAGCATCCTGAGGAATGGTAATCTTTATTTTTTCTTTACTTACCACTTCTATATCAGTAACCTCAATACCTTCGGGAAGAATTACACTTGTTACTTTATCAAGGTTTTTCCCTATAAAGGTAAGCTCGCTACCACGTAGAGCCGGACTTGGGCCAAAAGCTTCAAGAACCACAGCGCCCGAACCATTGTCATCATCGTTAGAACATGCCGAGAATGTAACTGCAAAAATTACCAGCATTACTAAAACGACTTTACCATATATATTATTCAATATCATATTCTTATAATTTTAGCAATTATCATTGAGCTTTAACAACACGTACATTATCAATATGGAATGTAGGGTTACAAGGTGTACCCGTTACTCCTCCTCCATTAACAAATAATGTAATACCGGAGTAATGTCCTGCAGCATTTACCTTATTCAGGTTAGTACCATCTTTGCTATATTTAAAATCTGTCATTGGTATGGTTACCGTAACCCAACCATTACTTACATAAGTGCCTGTATCTGCCCATGGAATCCACAATGCCCGAGGATAATTACTATTTGACAAATAAGCATTATTAGGGTTACCACCGGTAGGACCACCTTCCTGCCAATTCATCCAAACATCTGAAGCTCCTGTAAAAATAATTTGAAGAGCAGCAGCAGACCATACGTCAGGTATATTTACCTCAAATTTTAAAACATATTTATCAAGGGCACCTGCATCAAAGAAATCAGGATCGGTAGTACGATATGTCCAGCGTTCATAACCAAATTTGCTATCATCCCATTTGTCATCATCCATTTCTCCTGTAAATATCAGATACTGTCCACAACCTGTTAATCCACCGTCAGTACTATATCCTGATCCGGCATGCCATCCATGATGATATCCACCATCAGCAAACTTTGTATCAAAATCTAGAATGATATTTCTATAATCTCTAAAATAGAATGGACTTTCAGTTGTACCATATACAGATGTAACTTTTACAGGTCCGGGCTTAGCACCTACAGGAACTTTTACTGCTATATTATCTAAATCATGGCTCACAACCTCACCTTGCAATCCTCCTTCAAAAGTTACAGTCAAAGGGTTGGCGTCTTCATGAATAAAATAAAGACCATGAATATAAGCAACATTGCCATCATCAACATATTCACATGTCATGGATTTAGGTGCAGGTGCAGGAACTTTTGTTTCGAAAGTATAATAGCAAGAGTCATTATTTGTATATAACTTAATCAAATCTTGCTTCTCTCCAGGAATACCTGAAGGTATATTAACAATAATAGTATTGTCCGTCACAAAATTCGGGTTTAACTTGGCTTTCTGATCATTAAAATAAACCTTATTAACTTTCGACAAGTTTTCTCCAATAATGGCAATCTGAGTACCCAAATATCCGCTTGTCAATAAAGAATCAGAAATAGTTGCGTCGCATGGTCGTATGTATCTAACGACCGGAGTACCTCCTCCCGAGCCGCCTTTATCGTCATCATCCGAGCACGAATTGAATGAGACAAGAGCAAGTAATACAATAGCTATATTTAAAATATATTTTTTCATAATCTAGTCTTACTTAAAAGTTAAAATGCATAATCAACCGGTTCCTGAGTTATACTTGGTGTCTTTGTTACTGTTTCCGCAGGAACAGGCAACACAAGATTTTTTTCTGTAATAGTTATAGTTCCTACATTTTTATCAAGATAGAATATAGAACCTTTACCCGAAGAATCATCGCTCGGATCGAGAGGAGTAAACCCTCCGTGATGTGCATTGCTGGCATTACGTTCTTGCCATGTATAACTACCATTAGAAATATATTGACGTTCACGCTTCATTCCATTCAAATAAGAAAGAGCCTTATTCATATCCCTATAGCTCATCCGTTTAATGTCAAGGAAGTTGACACCTTCAAGAGCAAATTCGACACGACGTTCTTTGATCAACTGATCGTAAGTAATAGAAGTGGCTTTTGTAGAAAATCCGGCACGTTCACGTACCTTATCATATACGGTCAATGCCAAAGCGTCGGTAGTAGATGTACCCGAGCCGATACATGCCTCAACATAACACAGATATACATCTGCCAAACGGAGTAAATAAATATTATTACCTGCATCCTGATTGGATGTTCCTGCAACTCCGTCACAATCGGAATTAGCTCCGATTACATATTTCCTTACATGTGCCAACATACCATTTGATGTTTCGGTAGACTCATCTTGCGAAAAATTATGATAAGTATATCCACCGCCACCCAAATTTGAGTAACTGTCACCGTTGCGCATGTATGTATAATAACGACGGGCATCATTCGAATCAAAAGCTTCTTGCAAACTAAGAGTCGGCCCCTTACCTGCTCCCCAAGATGAACCTAAAGTTATCAATGCATTACGAGACAAAGAGACATTGCGTCCGTTACCGTATCCATAACCATCGTTTGTACATTGTATAGCAAACAAAGACTCTGAAGAGTTGTTTCCTTTTGGATAAAACATTGTAGAAAGGTCTGAATATAATTTCAGCCCACTATCATTAATTACCTCAGCTGCGTAAGATTTAGCTTTGGCAAAATTATCGGATGATGATGCATCAGAAAGGTGAGAAGCCATCGTTAGATGAAGCTTTGCCAACATACCTATAGCTGTATATTTTGAGCATCTACCGGTCTGAAATGGAGTTGAAGGAAGATTGTCTTTAGCAAATTCGAGATCCTGACGGATAAATTCGTAAACACTTGCTTGCTTATGGCGAATCACCTGACCTCCGGAGATATTATTATTTGTTATAATCGGAACATCTTGCCAATACTCTGTTAACCAATAATAAGCAATAGCACGAATACAACGAGCCTCGCCAAGAGCACGATTTATTACCGTTTCCGAAACTCCATTAGATCTTGCTGCCGCAGGCATACCATTGATAATATTGTTACAGTACGAAACCACACGGTAAAGTCCATTCCAACCCTGAGTAAGGAAGGAATTTCCATTCTGAAAAGTCATATAATAAAATTGACCTTCCTGATCGTAAGTATAATAAAGGTCTCCGGCAAGCTCATCTCCTGCCATCCACATAAAATTCATTCCAAAGTCTTGCCAGACAAACGCAGCATACAGAGAGGCAGAGTTGGCATTAACGGCAGACTCTGATGTGTAATATGTCTCCAGCACCTGCTCTGACTCAGGAACTATAGTCAAGAAATCATTACAAGATGTAGCACCCAGGATAATGGATGAAAGACAAATTGATTTGATTATATTTTTAATATTCTTCATGTTTTTATCTTTAAAATTAGAAAGTAACATTTGCACCTAAAGTAAATACACGAGGTGATGGATAACGTCCCATATCCACGTTAGAAAGACCTGCCTGCTGGTTGTAAGAACCAATTTCAGGATCTAAACCTGAATAACCTGTAAACGTATACACATTCTGAACGTTGAAATAAAGTTTACAATTAGATATGCCTGTCTTCTTCAACCAAATCTTTGGCAGGTTATATGCTAATGATATATTCTGAATGCGTAAATAGCTTCCATCTTCTATCCAACGATCACTCATACGGTTGTTACCATTGATATCATTGCCACTCCAACGAGGCAGTGTTGCATTTGGATTGATTATATAGCTATTATCTACATTTGACACATCATAGTTATTTCCGTTAACGTATCCCAATTGTGCACGATTGAGTACTGTGGTCGACTGATTGTCCCACTGAGACATCACACCTTCTGTCTTTACACGTACATAGTTCAAGATATCACCTCCTACCGATCCAGTGAGGCCAATGCCTAGTTCCCAATCTTTGTAGTTAAACGTATTAGAAAAACCAAAAGTAAAGTCGGGATTAGGATCTCCAATAACCGTTTGGTCATATTCGTTGATGATGCCATCAGGAACACCATTCGGTCCGCTGAGATCTTTAAACTTAACATCACCAACCCAAGCTCCGGTAGTGCGATGAATCTCTACACCTTCGGGCTTCGCTGAATTTCTCAAGTCTTCCGCATCTTTATAAAGTCCGTCGGTTTTGTATCCATAAAATACACCGATAGGTTGTCCTACCGAAATCATCGATACTGTTTGGAAAGCTGCATACCAGTCTAACCTTCCATAAAAAGGTGTACCTAAGTCATCCAGTTCTTTTACTTTATTGCGGTTCAAAGAGAATGATAAGGCTGAAGTCCAGTTAAAATCTTTACCTGCTATATTGTGTGTATTCAATGATATGTCTATCCCCTTATTATCCACTTTTCCGATATTCATATAAGGAGTTTGAATATCTGTCCAACCAGATCCACCCAGAACAGGCGATACAGATGGCTGAAGTAACAAGTCTTTTGTTGTTTTATGATATAAGTCTACAACTAAACTTATACGATTATTAAACAACCCTAAATCAACACCTGCATTATACTGTACCGAAGCTTCCCATTTTAGGTCAGGGTTAGCATTATTTGTCATACGATATGCTGTACCAAACACTGTTTGAAAAGCTTGCATAGTAGATCCATAACGATAGGTAGGTAAGTTATCATTACCATTCATACCATAGCTTAAACGCAATTTCAAATTCGACAGCCAGTCTTGCGTATTTTCCATAAATTTCTCGCTGGAAACACGCCATGCGGTTGAAAATGAAGGGAAGTATCCCCAACGATGGTTTGCTCCAAACTTAGAAGAACCATCAGCACGTAATGTAGCCGTCAATAAATAACGATTGTCAAAATTATAGTTTGCACGACCAAATACAGAAACCTTCGACTGAGCATCTTTAGAACCGCTACTTGCCACAAACTTACCATCAGAGCCAATCACATGAATATCATTTGAAGACAATTGATCTTTTTGTAATTGCAGGCTTTCCCATGATGACTTAGAAGCTTCTGTTCCGGCCATGAAGTTAATGCTGTGTTTATCAAAAGTCTGATTGTATGTAGCATAGTTCATCCAGTTCCAATATAAGCTATGCGCTTCGTTTTGCATAATCATTATATTGGTATTCTTCAACTGGCCATATTCATAACTTGGCTTGAATCCCTTATTTGTACTATTGGAGCCATCAATACCCACTTCTGAACGAAAATTAAGATATTGATTGAGAGTAAACTGCCCATAGATATTAGCTATAATCCTCTCGCGGCGCAAGGTATTGATCTGATCTTTGGTCAATGCCACAGGATTGTATATCGAAGACCCATTTACGGTCTCAGGTCCTGCATAATTTCCATCAAAGTCATAAACAGGAACTGCCGGCGACATTAATGCAGCTTGCATTACCACACCATTGATACCATCGTTATTGATAATAGATTCATCTGTCCGTGAATAGGAAAGAGATGCTCCGACCTTTATATATTTATTAAATTCATTATCAACATTCACCCTACCGGTAAATCGCTCGAAATCTGAATTTAGTAATATACCGTCTTGATTTGTATAACTTATAGATGCCAGATATTGAGTTTTATCTGTTCCTCCATTTAGGGAAAGGCTATGGTTTTGCATCCATGCATTATCCATTACGGCATCTTGCCAGTTTGTACCTTTGCCCAACAAAGAAGGATCAAGGTAAGCCTGATCAACATTCGGCAAGAAACCTTCATTGTAAAGCTGTTGTTGGTAAGTTCCATACTGACGGAGGTTCATCATATCTAATTTATCGATAGGAGATTGAAGAGAAATACTTCCATCGTACGTAATATTTGTACGCCCTTTGTTTCCTCTTTTAGTTGTAACGATCACAACCCCGTTAGCTCCGGCAGACCCGTAAATTGCAGCTGCGGACGCATCCTTCAATACATCTATAGATAGGATATCGCTTGGAGCAATAGCTGATAATGGGTTCACTACGTTTTGACCGTTAGAACCTCCCGACCAAGAAAAACCGACTGTAGATGAACCGGCACCACTCATTGGCACTCCGTCAATCACATACAGAGGTTCATTTGTCAAATTAATAGAAGAAGCACCACGAATACGTATCGAGGTAGCTGCTCCCGGTGCTCCCGAGTTGGAAGCAACCTGTACTCCGGCCACACGCCCTTGGAGCGCCTGGTCGAGGTTTGTGATAACGGACTCTTTAAGCCTGTCTGCCGATAAGCTACTAACAGAACCCGTCAGGTCACTTTTCTTCATTGTACCATAACCAACAACAACGACTTCTTCCAAAGCCACATTGTCTTCCTGAAGGGCAACATTAATAGGTTTATCTGATTCTACTTTTACTGATTGGGGCGTCATACCTATAAAAGAATATGTAAGGACATCGCCCTTATTCGCTTTTATAGTATAATTTCCGTCAAAGTCAGTCATCACACCGACTTTGGTCTGTGTTTGAACTGTCACACCCGGCATCGGTGAGCCGTCTTTAGCATCTGTTACCTTCCCTGAAATTTGATAGCTCTGCGCATACATAGCACATGGAACCATACATATCAGGAGCAATAAAAAAAGGATTTTTCTCATAATTTAAGGCTTCGATAATGATTAGTAATATTTTTACACGGTTAGATTTGCTTTATTCTCATATTGCTTCTTAGCGTAATACAAATATATTTATGATAATAAAATATAACAAATACTATATTATCACATAGTAATACTTTATTATCAAAAACAAAAAGTAGACTCTTTGACTAGCAAGCTCAGAATCTACTTTAACATCTAATTATAAGGTATATATTATATATACAAGAGTTATTCACAATAGATAATAATAATATTTTTCAGCCGACATATATAGAAAAAGCATTAGGTAGAAATCAAAAAAATATCACAAATTGACAAAAAAGTATTATCACACAAAAAACTTAGACTCTTTATAATTTTCTCTAAATTCGCGTGGAGTACATCCTTTTTTCTTTTTGAATATACGATTAAAGTTCGAAAGATTGTTAAACCCGCACACAATACTAATCTCAGCAACACTATGGGTAGTATCAACCAGCATACGCGTAGCATGTCCTAAGCGTATGTCATTTAACGAGTCTATAAAATTACGTCCTGTACGCTGTTTTATAAAACGGCTGAAAGCAACTTCGGTCATCCCGACCAAATTTGCGACATCGGAAAGCCGGACTTCTTTACTATAATTTTCCAACATATGATTGTAAGCACGTTCTATTCGCCTGCTATCATAATTTTGCGTATGTTCATTAAACGATCGGCTGGATAATTCGCGCATAGGCGATAAAGACAAATCGGATAGGATACCAAACAGATTTAAAACAGAATGAGCTCCCTCATGTTCGGAAGCAAGAGAATATAGCCTGTCTTTTATTTGCTTTATGGTCTCCTTCGAAAAGGTAACCCCATAGATGGCTTTCTCAAACATCTCTTTTACCGACCTGAATTGATTTTTCTGCAAAAGCTGTTCATTCAGAAGGTCTCCATGAAACTGAATTGTTATTTCCTATTCATGTCCATGCCGAGTTTGAGCTGAATTTTATAGAAAATGGGGCGGGAGCAAGACGGGTAGTCGGCGATAGTATAGAGGAGATTGACGATTTAGAACTAACCTTAATCACCGGCTCTAGTCTCGAACATGGTTGGCTCGATCATAAATGTCAGTCGAAAGAGATAAAGGAAATGTAAAATGCTGTTTTATACGCGAAAAAATCATGAAACAGTCCCTTTGCGATAGAGGAGTGACCTCTCTCAATATTGAGTCTTTCATTGTATTTTAATGTTATAATATTCATATTTTTCTCAAAAGAAAACATTGTTTCCGAAAAAACAAATATATTTATGCAAAAAATATAACACAACATAATGCAACATACAGAATATTAAATAAAATATAAAAAATTGCAATTTGTATTTTTTTTATTATATTTATCCTACACAATATTGAAAACATTTAAACAAACTAATTAATTGAACCAATCGTAAACTACATTTAATTACTTACAATTATGAAAAAATTAATAGTCAGTCTGTTTATATTAACAGCAATGACAACCGTCACAACGATCAAAGCTCAAGAAAAAATCGTTATCAGCGAAAGAACCGCAGCTAAAATAGAAAGTATAAGAGCCAAAGCCGCAAAAGATGCTGCCGATGCAGATAAAAAAATGGAGCAGGAAATAGAAAAGGCAAAAAAGCAAATAGATTCTGATACTAAAAAAGCTGCAGACGATGCTAAAAAAAGAATGGAAAAAGATTCGAAAAAAGGAGCTGAGGATGCTCAGAGAAAGGCAGACAAAGCTATAGCAAAAGCCAAGGAGAAAGCTGAAAAGACCAAACTAAAAGCTAAGATAAAAGCTGAAAAGGAGATACAGAAAATAAAAACTGAGAAAGCTATCAACATCTAGTTTTGACATTTAATAACACTTGAGTAATAAAAGAAGAGCTCTCTGTAGATAAATCGAAGGGAGTTCTTTTTATTTTAAGGAACTGGATCATACCCATGTCCACCCCAAGGATTGCAGCGAGCAATACGCTTTGTCGCCAGCCAAAAACCTTTGAATGGTCCGTATTTTTTGATTGCCTGAATTGCATATTCCGAACATGTAGGTGTATAACGACACGAGGGAGGTAGCATAGGCGAGATACTGTATTTATAGAAATATACAGGTAACAACAATATCCAGGATAATAGTTTCTTCATTCGCTTTGCTCTATTTTCCCAATCTTATCGGATAATAGGAGTTGAGCCTTTTGCATCGCCTTCTCTATCTCAGCATATGTAGGTAATTCTGTCTTCAAATACAAGAAAGCAACATCCAAACGCTTATTATGGGTTTGTAACATATCCGAAAAAGATGATTTATTTAATCTGTAAGCTTCCCTTATCAGGCGTTTTACCCTATTGCGCTTTACCGCTCGTTTAAACTTTTTCTTAGCCACACTTATCATCACCGAAGCATACTGATTCTCCTTATTATCCTCATCAGTGAATAAATAAACAACTCGTAGAGGATAAGCCACAAAAGAATCTCCATTTGCAAAAATGTTCTCAATAGCCTTTGTACTACAAAGCTTCTCTTGTTTCGAAAATGTCTTTTTACAATCGGTAGAATATGCTTCTGTCATCACTTTTTCTAAAGAAGCAAAGATACATTAAATAATTTTCAAAAAAACATTCTTGCTCTTTAGCTATCAAAAGAAAATATTTTCACACAAATCATAATACACATATAAACAGAATATTAAAACACAAATCCATTCGTATTTTTTAATATTCAGATAAGAATATATAGAAAAATTCATTTTTACATGTAACCTTTTCCAAGGCAACTACGTCATAAAAGTAACGAGCTCGATACAACAAATCAATATGTAAGGAATAAGGAATATGAAACAAAGATTAATAATACTAGCCGCACTATTTATAATCGTCTCTTCAACACTGTTAGGTCAGATTAATATATCGGGAACCGTAGTTGACACAGATACTCATAACATTATAGAATTTGCAAACATAGCACTGCTAAAGCAAGACTCAAGTTTTGTAGCAGGCGCATCATCAGATACAAAAGGTCTATTTGCTTTTAATAACATCCCCACAGGTGACTATATATTATCTGCCACATTTGTAGGATATGGAAAAAGATATATCCCGGTTAAGAATGCTATTGAAAACACAGATCTGGGAAATGTGCCATTGAAACCCTCTGATATAGCACTCAAAGATGTAACAGTAACAGCAAATGCAGTTATACAAAAGCCCGACAGGAAAGTGATTATCCCATCTGACACCCAGATAAAAGCATCGAATAGTGGTGTTACATTATTACGTAATCTTCAGCTATCTCGCATTATCGTAAACCCTTTGAACAATACAATTACCTTGCCGGGTGGTGATGCCGTACAACTTCGCATCAATGGCGTAGAAGTAACTATCGCTGAGATTACAGCCATCCAGCCCGAAGATATAATCCGTATCGAATATCATGACGATCCGGGAATGCGCTACGGAAATGTAGGTGCTGTTATCGATTATATCACACGCCGCAGAGATTCGGGAGGAAATGTATCGGCGAATCTGGCTAATGTACCTTTTGGAGTATTGGGCTGGGGCGAAAATTTTCTTTCGGCGAAAGTGAATCATAAGAAGTCTGAGTTTGGGGTTAATGCATATTGGTCGCGCAGAAATATAGAATGGACACGCGAAAATGAGGAGACATTTGTATTTCCGGACAAAACATTGACTCGTACAGAAGAAGGACAACCAACAACATTTAAAGACGACAGACTAAACGTTGCGCTAAATTATAGCTTGAATGAAGCCGACAAATACATGTTTAACGCAACATTAAGAAATAATTATCAGAAAACACCGAATCAGTTTTCGGACAGAAACAGTATGATCTACTCTTCGGATAATAATAACCCTTTGTCGATCTCCGATCATTCGACATGGAGAAGTTATTCTCCATCGCTAGACTTGTATTACCAACGAAACCTAAAGAACGACCAGCTTTTGATATTCAATTTAGTAGGCACATACATTGACTCTAAATCTACACGTTCGTATCAGGAGCGCAGAAACAATATACTGAATACAGACATATATTCATCAGTACTTGGAGATAAATATTCCTTAATAGGGGAAGGTATATATGAGAAAACACTGAAAGCAGGGAAAATATCAGCCGGACTAAAACATACGCAAAGTTATACAAGCAATAGTTATGAAGGAAATGTTACTGCCAATGTAGGACTCAACTTTGCTGAAACATACGGTTATGCAGAGTTCCAATTTAAGAAGAATGAGTTCGACTATTCGTTATGACTGGGCGTAATGCGCAACTATAATAGTCAAGGTGAAAACCATAACGAAAAATATATCTTCCGTCCAAATATTCGTGTATCTTATAATATCAATGACAACGCATATATCAGGTATAATGGATACATATCAGGATATTCGCCTTCATTGTCGGACTTGAACAATGTGGAACAAGATATTGACTCATTACAAATCCGCAGGGGGAATCCGAACCTTCAGACAGTATGGTACTATACCCATACACTAACGGGCGGATATAACAAAGGAATATTCGGAGTAGAATTCTTTATGCGATATAGTTACGATCATAAACCAATCATGGAACAAGTAACTTTCGAGGATGGTAAATTCGTTCGTACAAACATCAATCAGAAAGGTTTCCATAGACTAAACACCGAGGCAACATTCAAATTAAAACCCTTTGGTGAATATCTGACACTATCCGTTACTCCGGGACTCAACCGATATATAAGCTATGGAGAAGAATTTACTCATACGTATAGCTCATGGCGTGTACGGGGTTCTGCCGTATTCAATTATAAAAAATGGTCTTTAACAGGAGAAATGTATACACGCTGGAATAACTTCTGGGGCGAAACAATGGATAGAGGAGAACGCATTCATACGGTATCGGTAGGCTATTCAGATGAAAGCCGCCTACTAGGACTGGAAAAAGTTAAATGGAGCCTTACCGGAGGAATGTTTAATCCATTCTCAAAAAGTTATTCGCAAGGCAGCCGCAATTATTCGGCTCTGACACCAAACAAATCGCTCGTGTATACCGATAATCTGAAACAGATATTTGTAATAAATTTCACAATAAACTTCAACTTCGGACGTCAGTACAAAGCAGGTAACAAACGATTGAATAATGATGATACGGATGCAGGTATCATGTCAGGATCAAAAAAATAAATCTGATATAACAAAATAATATTAAGATTAACTTAATATTGATTGTGTTTACAAATTGCCTCTACAGACGTGATGTTTGGAGAGGCAATATTTTTTTTCTCTTTACTTGATAAGTAATTGGTAAAAAAGAATGGTTTACTTATTGCATTACAAAAAACTCTGTGGTACTCTTTTTACTCTGTGGTAAAAAAAATGAATAAGAGCGAATACGACAACAACTCCTTTTTATAACTTAATATATAAAAAACATAATTTAATAGATGTTGTTATCTATCATTTCCAACAGTTGCAACATGCCATTATTAGAAGCTCGCATAATATTGGATTCTCTATATTTCCCAAACTGATACCTTTTTGTAATGCTTTTATTTTTGTATACAGTACATACCCATACCGTACCCACAGGATTCTCTTCTGTACTGCCATCGGGCCCGGCTATTCCGGTAGTAGCTATTACACAATCTACATTCAAGAGATTTTGTGCACCCTTTGCCATCTGTGCAGCGACAATTTCACTTACAGCTGTATATTTATCTATATTTTCTTGAGAAACATGCAATACATTTACTTTTTCCTCATTTGTATAAGAAACAACCGAACCTTTGAAATAATTGGAAGAACCCGGAACGGATGTAATCATATGTGCAATATTTCCACCTGTACAACTTTCGGCTGTGCCTAAGGTCAGCCCTTTTTCGAAAAGCCGTGCTCCTAGTATTTTTTCGGGAGAAATATCTTCTTCTGCTATAATAGCATCGCCCAGTAATGCTTGTAGCTTTTTAACCTCTGTCTCCATCTCCGGCAAACGATGTTCTCCCCTGACGAACAAGCGAAGCTTCATCAGACCCAAAGATGGAAGGTATGCCAGTCCAAAACCTTGCGGCAGATTGTCTTCGAAGTCGGCAATGTACATTGCCAAAGCAGATTCGGTATAACCTTTTACGATAAATACTCTTTTGAGGTATGCCTCTATATCATACTTGTTCTTCAAGCGAGGAAGTATCTCGTTTTCCATTACATACCTCATTTCGTGAGGTACACCCGGCATAGAAACGAGCACTTTATCTTTATGGTCGAACCATGTAATGGGTGCTGTACCTACCTTATTTTGTATCACGGTACAATTTCTAGGCACATAAGCCTGATTGCGAGTCAATTCGTTTAGAGATGTAAAATTAGATATTACATTCCTTATATTATCCAGTACAGCATCGTCAAAAACTAATGTGGTATCAAAATACTCGCAAAGGGTTTTCTTCGTTATATCATCTTTCGTAGGCCCAAGACCTCCCGTCATCAACACGACATCAACACGTTGAAAAACATCGCTTATCGTATTTTTTATTTGCTGAGCATTGTCGCCTATCGACTGCATCTCTTCTACCTCAAATCCGGCTAGTGTAAGATTCTGAGCCATCCATGCAGAATTTGTATCCACAATCTGACCTATCAGAATTTCATCACCAATTGTAACTATTGCTGCTTTCATTTCTATCTGAAATTTTACAAACTTTTATTTTCAATTTGACAGATGCAAATGTACTATAAAAGCTTATTTCGGCAACAAATACTTCTGAAATGAAATACCACAGATTAGATAATTTACAGAATGTTCACAAATGAACTATATATCAGAAAAACGTCTAAAATCCTGTAACTAATAATCCTCGAGCACCCTTCATTCCGCACTTCTGATATTTATTGTAGGCCATAGCTGCAGCCTCACGGATAGATACAGATGTACCTCCGTTTATGTATACAGCTATAGCATCATGCAACGTATATGCTTCAGGGCTCATTAGGTGAGTTGACCATAGTAAAGGTTCGGCTTTGGCTGATTGCAAGTAAGGTGAAAAATATCGTTTACTATAGCAGGCTAGAATAATTGCATCCCGCTTTTTCCCATCTGTATTTTGATATGTATTAGCCAGCGAAAAATCCATTAATCCGTTATGGCCGATGTACGCCACCAGCTTAGCATCGCCATACAACCCCAATATTGGCTTATCATCAAGCTTTATTGTATTTTTCTTACTACCGGCACAAGCCTTAAGAAAATCGATGGTACAATCACTTATATATCTTCCGTCATAAGCATCTGCAACAAGATAGTAGTTTTTTGTCTTATGCTTGAAAACAATTCGTTCCAGACAGATATCATCTGCGCTTTTATAATGTCTTACTTCCTGCCAATCAGGGCTTTTCTTAAAGTATGTGCGAACGCCATATCCGCAACCCCAATATAAATTATTATCAGGATCTTGTCCGTTACCTATTCGCTTCGGTACTTTTACGATTCCCTGATATTTATTATCACAGAGGGCAACCATTACATGTATAGTTTGTACTTCCTGAGCAAACAAGAAAAAAGTGAACAGGAAGAAGCTGAATAGAAAAAATATTCTTTTTCTCTATTAATATCGGAACGATATTAAAAACTTAATGATGATGCCATGAGAAAAAGAATATTTTTTCTATTCAGCTTCTTCCTGTCCACTTTTTTCTTGTTTGCTCAGGAAGTAC
>NZ_JAIXHZ010000112.1:0-5132 GCF_043392705.1 Dysgonomonas sp. Shenzhen-Wh21 | reverse complement strand
TAATCATCATTACTGCCTACGATACTCCATTCGCGAGGTTCACCCGCATAACGAATATATTTTAATGCACGAATTATCATTTGGGTCTATATTTTGCAAAGAGTATAAAATTTTACCTCCTCAAATATACACTTTTTCTCTCTGTAAATAATCTTCGATGGAGAATTCAATTACAGATTCACCTGCCGATTCTTTGTAGCAAACATTTAAGAATGACTACTTCCGAACAAGTCGTCCGATATCGGACATTTACAAAAACGATAAACAGCTGATTATATACAATTTACATTTTCGGCATACGACTTGATATAAATAGGTAGAATAATAAAACATTAGAAATGGACAGAGAGATACCATTAAGTGAGCAACGCAAAGAAAGACGTAAACAGATCATAGGATATGGTGCTATTATAGTAGGTTTGGCAATAGTAGTTATTATCGTAGTAAACTTTCTGCAAGGTTCGATTTCTTCGAAAAATGTAATTATAGGAACTGTTGACAGAGGAACAATCGAAGTAACGGTAAATGCATCGGGCAAAGTGATTCCTCTGACCGAAGAAATTATTGTATCGCCTATCAATAGCCGGATACTGGAGGTATATAAAGAAGCGGGAGATTCGGTTAACAAAGATGAACCGATCTT
Source organism: Dysgonomonas sp. Shenzhen-Wh21 (assembly GCF_043392705.1). Lineage (NCBI taxonomy): Bacteria > Pseudomonadati > Bacteroidota > Bacteroidia > Bacteroidales > Dysgonomonadaceae > Dysgonomonas > Dysgonomonas sp. Shenzhen-Wh21. The sequence continues at coordinate 4,489 of NZ_JAIXHZ010000112.1, read as the reverse complement.
AAAGCTCGAATTGGCCTCGATAGAAACAGATTACAAGCAGAAGCTGGACGAAAAGGAAATGAAGAAAAGCAAACTTATCCAGTCTCAAGTGAGTCTCGACAATACAATTTCGGATCTTCAAATGCAGTTACAGGTAAAGGATATGAAGCTCAAACAACTACAAACCGAGCTTAAAAACGAAAGATATCTGGATAGCATAGGGGCAAGTACCTCTGACAAGGTACGCCAAGCAGCATTAAACTATGAAGTAGCAAAGCTTGAGCTCCAGCAGCTAAAAGAACAAATAGTGAATGAGAAGAAAAATGCATCAGCCGAGGTCAAAGTCCAACAACTCGACCTGAGTATATTCGAAAAATCGCTGGCAGAAAGTGCCCGTCTCTTAAAAGATGCTCGTATATTATCGCCTCAGAGAGCAACGCTTACCTATGTAAATAACCAAATAGGTTCGCAAGTTTCTGCCGGAACACAAATAGCTATTGTCTCAGACCTGAGTCACTTCAAGATATTGGCAGAAATAGCCGATAGCTATGCCGAGAAACTCAGTTCGGGAGCTAAAGCGATAATAAAAATCGGACAGTTGCAGTTGGAAGGAACAGTCGTAAATATAACTCCTTCGGTAAAGAACGGGGTAATTAATTTCACCGTTATGCTAAAAGACTCAGGTAATTCTCGCCTGAGAAGTGGTCTGAAAACAGATGTATATGTTACTCATGGGATACAGGATGATGTATTACGAATTCCGAATTCGACGTATTATATAGGAGCCGGAGAATATGAGCTGTGGGTAGTAAAAAATGGAGAAGCGGAAAAGAAAAAAATAAAACTAGGCGAAAGCAGCTTCGAATATGTAGAAGTGATAAGTGGTCTCGAAAAAGGCGAGCAAGTAATTATATCAGATATGAATCAGTATAAAAACAAGCAAAAATTAAAAATAAATTAATTCTATAATAGGTAATATAATTTTAGGGAGATCTTTTATACTCTTCCTTCGATTAGGAAGAGTATAAAAGTAAATAAAAAAATAATTATACATAAAATATCAGCACTATGTCAATAATCAATTTACAAGGGATTACAAAAATTTATAGGACGAAAGAAGTAGAAACAGTAGCATTGGAAAATGTAAATCTGGAAGTCGAAAAAGGGGATTTTCTGTCCGTTATGGGCCCATCAGGTTGTGGTAAAAGTACCATGCTAAATATTATGGGGCTACTCGATGTTGCAACCAATGGCAAAGTACTCATCAATGGTACAGAAACAAACAAGATGAAAGACAAAGAAATGGCGGAGTTCCGTAACAAAACACTTGGGTTTGTTTTTCAAAGTTTCCATCTTATAAATTCACTAAACGTACTCGACAATGTGGAACTGCCACTTCTTTATCGCAAGTCTGGAGACACTAGCCGCCGCGAATTAGCAAAGCATGTATTGGAGAAAGTAGGTCTTTCGCACCGCATGAAACACTTCCCGTCTCAACTATCCGGAGGGCAGTGTCAGCGTGTAGCCATAGCTCGTGCCATTATCGGCAATCCACAAATCATTTTGGCCGATGAGCCTACCGGAAACCTTGACAGCAAGATGGGTACGGAAATTATGGATCTACTGTTTGAGTTGAATAACGAAGGTACAACAATAGTAATGGTAACACACGACGAACTTATAGCAAAAACAACGAAACGCATTGTTCGTTTCTTCGATGGAAGACGTGTAGAATAAAATTTAATAAATCAGCTAAGCTAGAAGGAAAAAAATGAAAATAAGCTACTTCAAACAAGCCATAAGAACAATTAAGGATAATCCTTATTCGGCTTTTATATCCATCATGGGTGTTGCTCTTTCTATCGGCATAATTATATCGTTACTTGTTGCCATACGAGCTAAAACAATGGATATTGAACCGGAGACCAACCGCTCGCGATCTTTATATGTAAAATGGGTTGGGGTGAAAGAAAAAAACACAGGAAATTTTGTCGTTAACGGTTTTATGTCTTTAAAAACAATCAAGGAGTGCTTTCAGTCATTAAAAACACCCGAAGCTATTACCATATCATCATTTATTCATTCTCATCTGGCTACTTTACCGGGAGGAAGCAACCAGAAGAGATGTTATGTATTGTATACAGATGATGTTTTCTGGAAAGCATTTGACTTTAAATTCATTGCTGGAAAGGGATATAATAAAGAAGATTTCGATTCGGGTATAAAGAAAATCGTTATCAGTGAAAAATTGGCACGCACAATTTTCGGAAGCATAAAAAATGTGGTAGGAAAACAAATGCAACTGAACTTTATTACATACACAGTCTCTGGCATAGTAGAAGACCTATCGCCGATAACGGTAGCCACTTATGCTCATGCATGGATACCCCTCACATCTATACACAAAATACAAAGTGCAGATATGGAAGGAATAACAGGTATGTACAAATGTCAGATTATAGCGTATTCTTCGAAAGATTTTGATGCCATACGTGCAGAAACAAATCAACAGGTGAGCCGCTATAATACCACATTAGCCAACTATAGTGTAGAGTTTTACGGACAACCGGACACCCGGTATGTAGAGGATCACCGATTTGGACCGGGATATCCGGATATGCAAAGGTCATATTTATCTGATATCGGATTAGTCTTGATTCTTCTAATTGTACCTGCCATTAATTTATCTGGTCTCACATTGTTTCGCATGAGAAAAAGGATAGCCGAATTGGGAGTCAGAAAAGCATACGGGGCTACGAGAAAAACCCTCATCTGGCAAGTATTGAGCGAACAAATGGTATATTCTCTTATTGGCGGTGGTTTAGGTTTATTACTATCATTCATTACAGTTCATTTTATAAGCGACTATGGTTTTAATTATAATAATTACTTTGGTTTGGATATTGAGCCTCATTTTAACCCTTCTGTTTTTATAACTCCGGGTACGTTTCTTTTGACGTTTATCTTCTGTGTAATTATAAACCTTTTAAGTGCAGGAATACCCGCATGGAGAGTGTCATCTGCATCTATTGTTAAATCTTTAAGGGAAGACTAAAACTATGTTGAAACAAATTTTCAAGATAATAATTAATCAGCGCAAAAGTAATTACTGGATACTAGCCGAATTACTCTTTGTTTCGATATGTCTTTGGTATATAGTTGACTATATGGAGGTGCTGAGATCAGTTAGAAATATACCCTTCGGTTATAATATAGAAAACACTTATCGCATCGATTTGAATGAACGCCTTGAAGACAGTGAAAATTATATCTCTCCCGAAGAAAAAACAACAACTAGCGGAGAAGATCTATTAAGTATAATGGAGCTGACACGTCAGTATCCACCGATAGAATCAGTATCGCTGTCTATAGCGTCACAGCCTTATGCGGCTACACCTTATAGTCAGGCATATTATAAAAAACTGTCTTATAATAAAATGGGTGTATCAGCTCAGGAATATAAAGTTACCCCTTCTTTTTTTGATGTTTTTAAAACACAATCTATCACTCAAAAAGATTTAAAACAAGCGTTGAATAGGCATTCTGTGATAATATCTGCAAATGCTGCAACTGAGTTATTAAAGGGAGAGGAAGCTATTGGCAAGAATATCATTGTAGGAGAGAATGGCGAAGAAAAACAGATCACAGGGGAGTATGTACCTGTAAGATGGACTGAATACTTTAAAGCTAACCCCTCATTCTATACTCTTCTGTCTGAGGAGGAAATCATAAAGAATGTAAACTCTGACAACCTATCTCAAATGGAGCTGTGTATACGTGTGAAACCGGACATAAAAGATGATTTCATCGACAAATTTATAAAAGATATGGCACCTAAGATTATGGTTGGTAATATTTATCTGATGGATGTACGCCCAAGCTCCTATATCAGAAAGGCCGCAGTAGGGCCTGAAGAGAGTACGATCTTCGTCAGAACTTTTCTTTTAGGATTTCTTCTTATCAATATTTTTTTAGGTGTATCGGGTGTATTCGGTCTTCGTACACAGCAACGTCAAAACGAATTAGGACTGCGGATTGCTGTAGGCTCTCCCAAAATAAAAATACAAATGTTAGTGATTACAGAGGGATTCCTATTATTGTCAATAGTCATGATACCTGTTATAATCATAGCACTCAATTTTGGACTATTTGAACTTGTACATCTCGATTGGGTAGCATTCACTTTTTTACGCTTTATAATCGGCATATCGATCACTTATGCTATTATGGCTCTAATTATTCTTGTTGGTGTATGGTATCCGGCATACAGGGCTACAAAAATAAATCCGACTGAAGTATTGCGAAACGAATAAAAATTTTGAATAAAACAGAATAATATATGTATAAAGTATATTTCAAACAGGCTTTGGGAATGCTGAAACAAAACAAGTTTATCAGCATAATCACTATCACAGGTACAGCATTGCGTATGCCCGATTTGAAGTCTTCTTCTGTAAATGGTTTTCCATCCAGAAAAGTAAAGGATAGTACTTTCCAGTAACTAGCGTCT
>NZ_JAIXHZ010000111.1:0-11054 GCF_043392705.1 Dysgonomonas sp. Shenzhen-Wh21 | reverse complement strand
GTAAATCATCATTTTTTTTATCTTTTTAAGACAAAAAAAACAGTCTTGAAGTTCTTTACCTGAAGAGCATTTATAAAAACCTTTTAGAACTATATTTTGTTGTATATTTGTAGTTCAAAGTAAGTAGTGATATTGAAAGAGAGATTTTTTAAGAAAAGACTAATTAAAAACACATAAGTACTTATAACATAAAATGAGACTAACTCCCTTAACTGCCATTTCGCCAATAGATGGTCGTTATCGCAATAAGACAGAGAAACTAGCCGATTATTTTTCAGAGTATGCCCTTGTAAAGTATCGCGTGCGAGTAGAAGTAGAATACTTTATAGCTCTATGCGAATTGCCGCTACCTCAATTGAAAAATATAGATAAAGAAGTTTTTCCTAAACTGCAGTCTATCGTTGATAATTTTTCGGAAGAAGATGCTTCACGTGTAAAAGAGACTGAAAAAGTAACAAATCATGATGTAAAAGCTGTCGAATATTTTATAAAAGAGAAATTCGATGAGCTTGGGCTTGAACAATACAAAGAGTTTATTCACTTTGGACTTACCTCACAGGATATAAATAATACATCTGTACCATTATCTTTGAAAGATGCTTTGACAGACGTGTATTATCCTTTGCTCGACGAGTTGATCGTGAAGCTCACATCTCAGGCTGAGGCTTGGGCTGACGTAGCTATGCTGGCTAAAACGCACGGACAACCGGCATCACCAACACGCTTGGGTAAGGAGATTATGGTTTTTGCCAGCCGCCTTCAGGCTCAGTTGCAATTGCTCCGATCGGTGCCTTTGTCGGCTAAATTTGGAGGAGCTACAGGAAACTATAACGCACACACGGTAGCCTATCCCGAATATGACTGGAAAGCTTTTGGAAACAAGTTTGTATCCGAAAAGTTGGGCTTGGTGAGAGAAGAGTGGACAACACAGATATCCAATTATGACAACTTGGCAGCGGTGTTTGATGCTTTGAAACGCATCGATACGATAATGATAGACCTCAACAGAGATTTTTGGCAATATATTTCGATGGAATATTTTAAGCAAAAGATCAAAGAGGGCGAAATAGGATCATCGGCAATGCCGCACAAAGTAAACCCTATCGATTTTGAAAATGCAGAAGGTAACCTGGGTATAGCAAATGCAATATTGGAGCACTTGGCGGGTAAACTGCCTGTTTCGCGCTTGCAAAGAGACTTGACAGACTCTACTGTATTGCGTAATATCGGTATACCGATGGGGCATATCGTGATTGCTATTCAAAGCACATTGAAAGGGTTGGATAAATTATTATTGAATAAAGAAGCATTATATAGAGATCTGGACAATTGCTGGGCAGTTGTAGCAGAAGGAATTCAAACGATTCTTCGTCGTGAAGGATATCCGAAACCTTATGAAGCACTGAAGGCTCTTACTCGTACGAACAATGCAATTACAGCAGAATCAATTGCAGAATTCATCGATGAGCTGAATGTCAGTGATGCTGTGAAAGATGAACTGAGAAAAATTACACCTCATACTTACACTGGTGTATAAATTTTTACGTTGTATAATAACCGTGAGGTTGTTTTGAAAAAAATGAATGTAATATAATTAAACAAGAAAAAAATCAAATGGTGACAGAAAATGGAAATGATAGAGACGGCCGGGATGGTTACTCTTCATCAGAAAACAAATCAAATGGAAATGATCCTGTAAAGAAGAAGCGAGCTCGTGTAGGCGATCTACGCAAACAATCTTACGATAGCCCTGACCGTGGAAAAGAACGAAATCCGTATAAGGCTGGTGGCGACAGACAAGGCTCTTCTTACGATAGAGGAAACGAAGAACGTCGATCATATAGCGGTGGCGGTTATTCCGATAATAGAGACAGAGACGGCGGTGGTTATTCAGGTAGTCGTGGCGGTAACTACGATTCTGGTAATCGCGGAGGTAATTACAATAGCGGTAACCGTAGCGGTGGTAACTATAGCAGCGGTGGCAACCGTGGCGGTAACTATGACTCGGGCAATCGTGGCGGTAATTACAATAGCGGTAACCGTAGCGGTGGCAACTACAGTAGTGGTGGCGGTAGCTATGGTGGTGGTAATCGCACCGGAGGCAGCAGCTATGGTGGCGGTAATCGTACCGGAGGCAGCAGTTATGGCGGCGGCAATCGTACCGGAGGTGGTAGCTATGGCGGTGGCAATCGTGGCGGTGGCGGTAGCTATGGCGGCGGTAATCGCAGCGGCGGTAGCAGTTATGGTGGTGCTAACCGTGGTGGCAGTGGCTATAATAAAGCAGCCGAAGGAGTTAAAAGACTTGTTAAGCCTGTAAAGTACAAAGAAAATATAGATCCAAGTACACCTTTACGTTTGAACAAATATCTGGCTAATGCCGGAGTATGTTCTCGTCGCGAAGCTGATGCGTTTATCACATCGGGTGTAGTGAAGGTAAACGGTGAGGTAGTAGATCAATTGGGAGCAAAAGTTACACGTGGAGACTTGGTTACATTCCACGATCAACCGGTACGCTTGGAAAGTAAAGTATACGTATTGCTCAACAAACCGAAAAATTGTGTGACAACATCAGATGATCCGCAAAACCGTCTTACTGTGATGGACTTGGTGAAAAATGCCTGCCCGGAACGTATCTATCCGGTTGGTCGTCTCGATAGAAACACAACAGGTGTTTTATTGTTGACAAACGACGGAGACCTTGCGTCTAAACTGATGCATCCTAAGTTTAAGAAAAAGAAAATCTATCAGGTTACTCTCGACCGTGACGTAGCTATCGAAGATATGCAGGCTATAGCCGACGGAGTAGAGCTGGACGATGGAGAGATACATGCCGACTCAATTGCATATCAGGCAGAAGATGTACTGAATGTAGTGGGTATTGAAATACACTCGGGACGTAACCGAATTGTTCGTCGCATATTCGAAAAGTTAGGTTATCAGGTAGTGAAACTCGACCGTGTATACTTTGCCGGATTGACAAAGAAAAACATACCGAGAAGCAAATGGCGTTATCTGACCGAAAAAGAAGTGAACATGCTTCGTATGGGAGCCTTTGAATAAAATAATTATATTAAATGAAGACTTGGCATAACCTGAAAAAGGCATTATGCCAAGTTTGTTCAAAATAGACAAATTGAAGATTTAATACACATTACAAAGATGGAAAGTATTCGTAGAACAAAAATTGTAGATCTGCTCCGAAAAGAGAAAGAATTTGGGGCTACAGTCGCCGTAAAAGGATGGGTAAGAACTATTCGTGGTAATAAATATGTGAATTTTATTCACCTGAACGATGGCTCTACAATTCATAATCTTCAGATCGTAGCCGATGTGGAAAAATTTGGAGAGACGTTCTTCAAACCTGTAAGTACCGGAGCATGTATCCATGTTATCGGAAAGTTGGTAGAATCGCAGGGTAAGGGACAAACAATGGAAATTCAGGCAGATTCTGTAGAGATTTACGGAACAGCAGACCCTGAAACTTATCCGTTGCAAAAGAAAGGGCACTCACTCGAGTTTTTGAGAGAGATTGCTTATCTGCGCCCTCGTACAAATACTTTCGGTGCAATATTCCGTATACGTCACCATATGGCTTATGCCATCCATAAATATTTCAACGATAATGGATTTTTCTATTTCCATACACCTATTGTAACTGCTTCGGATGCAGAAGGTGCAGGATCTATGTTTCAGGTAACTACACTCGACTTTAATAATGTTCCACGCAACGATAAAGGACAGGTAGACTATGCTGAAGATTTCTTCGGACGCCAGACCAACCTTACCGTATCGGGACAGCTCGAAGGTGAACTTGGAGCAATGGCTCTTGGTGCTATTTATACATTTGGCCCGACATTCCGTGCCGAGAATTCAAATACTCCTCGACATCTTGCCGAATTTTGGATGATAGAGCCCGAAGTAGCGTTCTATGATATCCACGACAATATGGACTTGGCGGAAGACTTCCTAAAATATCTGATACGTTATGCGTTGGAAAATTGTAAGGATGATCTTGAATTCCTGAGCGAGCATTTTGATAAAGAATTGATAGACCGTCTGAACTTTGTTACAGCTAACGACTTTGTACGCCTTACGTATACCGAAGGGGTAGAGATACTGGAGAAGAGCGGACACAAGTTCGAATTCCCTGTTTATTGGGGAGCCGACTTGCAATCGGAACACGAACGTTATTTGGTAGAAAAGCACTTCAAACGTCCTGTTATCCTGACCGACTATCCAAAGGAGATCAAGTCTTTCTATATGAAACAGAACGAAGATGGCAAAACTGTTCGTGGCATGGATGTCCTTTTCCCTAAGATTGGAGAAATCATCGGAGGTTCGGAGCGTGAAGCTGATTATGATAAACTTATTACCCGTACCAAGGAACTGGGAATGAATACAGACCCTATCTGGTGGTACCTCGAAACACGTAAATTCGGAACAGCACCTCATGCCGGTTTCGGATTAGGATTTGAACGTCTTATCCTCTTTATTACAGGTATGGCGAATATCCGTGATGTGATTCCTTTCCCTCGTACACCAAACAATGCCGAGTTTTAAATCAGGCAATCAAGTATATAAAAGAGCAGCAAAATATTTTGCTGCTCTTTTTATTTAAGTTACACTAATTATTATTGACTACTTAATATAAGTAGGGATTAATATCAAAGTAAAAGAACAAAAAATAAAATATTCAAGCAAAAAAAGCAGAAAATCATTCGACTTTCTGCTTTTTGTTTATGTTTACTTTTTCCTATTCTTTTATCTCTTCAAACTTTACATATTCGCCTTCGTTCTTCGAAAAGACTTTGCGTTGATCGTTTTTTGATGCGTGATTGTATTGCTCGTTATTATTCGATGAATAAGTATTATTGGTCCTTTGTCCCGAAAAAGGAGAAGACGATGGTCTTCCGAATATAAAAGACGCTACTCCCCTGATCAGAGAAAAGACAAACATTATCCCTAAAATAGCGATGGAAAATATCAGAAAGAATATAAGTGTCATTTGTTTTTAGTTTTATAAATTATAACCAAAGCAAATATAATATTTGCATTACTAAAGATAACACGTATATAAGCCTTTAGATGTAATAGTTTTATTTATTTAACAAGACTTTAGCATTGTAAACAATATCAGATGAAAGCCCAGCCTTCGTGATGAAAAACTGTATGCTGCATAAGTATACTGCACCCGATAATGATGAGGATAATGCCTCCTATGATATTTATTCTAAGATTGTACCGTTGCCCGACTTTGCTTCCCGATATCACACCAAACGAAGCTACAAGCATTGTAACCACACCGATTACTATAGCCGGAAGGAATATGTTTATATTGATCAGCGACATGGATAGCCCTACGGCTGTGGCATCGATACTGGTTGCAACGCCCAGACTAAACATGGTTTTGAAATTAAGCGGATTGAATGGCTTGCTTTCTCCTTCGTTTTTGATGCTCGAGTATATTACCCTTGTGCCTAAGAAAAAGAGAATGATAAATGCCAGCCAATGATCGTACTCGTCGATATATTCAGCAAATGTGGAGCCTATAAACCATCCGAACACAGTGAGGCTCATTTGCATAAATGCGAGCATACCCGCTATCTTCAGGATGTTGATCGTATCGTGATTTTTTATTATAGCCCCACTGGTAAGTGCTATAACGAGGCTGTCCATCGACAGGCCTATTGCTAGTATAATAATTTGGATTATATCCATTTGGTAATCTCGTTCAGTTCCTTACGGGTTTTGTTTGGGCAAATGCTTTTTTGTTCGTCAACATATCCGAGGGGGAATATGGCTATGGCTTCCAGATGAGCCGGTATATCGAGAGCCTTACACAGAATGTGAGGGTCGAAGTTACAAACCCAACACGTTCCCAAGCCGATTTCGGCCGCTGCGAGGCATATATGCTCGGCAGCAATGGCTGCGTCTACATCACCAAAGTCTTTATTGTCAGTGTTTTTTCTTTTCCACGATTGCTCAGAATCCTTGCAAACGATTATATGCATAGGTGCCGATTTGAACCACTCTCTGTTGTACGATTCTTGTATTTTTTCTATTGCATCCTTGTTGGTAACAACATAGAATACCCAAGGCTGGTAGTTACAAGCTGACGGTGCCAGGCGTGCACAATCAAGAATGTAATTCACTTTTTCCGCTTCTACAGGTTGAGGCATGTAAGCCCTAACCGAATAGCGGTTTTCAATAAGATTTTTTAGTCGCATTAGCTTTATGTAGTAGTCTTAACTGATGCCTTTTGTTCTTAATGGAATGAAAAGGATACAGCTATAGGCTGATATTCAGACTTACTTATAATTCTTCTTCTACTTTATAATTGTTCCTTTCGCTCGAACTGCGTGAGATAATCTCTCCCAGAAATCCCGCAAGAAAAAGCTGTGTTCCCAGTATCATCATTGTCAGGGCAATGAAAAAATACGGTGAACTAGTCACCAACGGGTGTGCTATCCCTTTGCTCATAGCATACAATTTGCTGCAACCTAAAATAACAGCAGCTATGAATCCGATAAAGAACATGACAGTACCCCACAGTCCAAAAAAGTGCATTGGTTTTCGTCCAAATACCGATAAAAACCAAAGAGTTAGCAAATCGAGATAACCGTTTACAAAACGGCTGAATCCGGCAAATTTGCTTTTACCATATTTACGGGCTTGATGGTGTACTTCTTTTTCTGTAATTTTTGTAAACCCTGCTATTTTTGCAAGGTATGGTATATAACGGTGCATATCGTTATATATCTCTATGCTTTTCACCACATCTTTGCGATAGGCCTTCAGCCCACAGTTGAAGTCGTGGAGCTTCACTCCCGAAACTTTTCTGGCTGTAGCATTAAATAGCTTTGTAGGCAATGTTTTCGACAGTGGATCGTAACGTTTCTTTTTCCATCCCGAAACAAGATCATACTTGTCTTCCTTTATCATCTTGTAGAGTTCCGGTATTTCGTCGGGACTGTCTTGCAAGTCCGCATCCATCGTGATCACAACATCGCCGGTTGTACGTCCGAAAGCGCAATGCAAGGCAGGAGATTTGCCATAGTTGCGTCTGAATCGGATTGCTTTTACATTTTCGTCCGATTTTTTCAAATCAGATATTATTTCCCACGAACGGTCTTTACTGCCATCGTCAACAAAAATGATCTCGTACGAGAAGCCGTTCTCATTCATAACCCTTTTTATCCACGCATGGAGTTCGCTTAGCGATTCTTCTTCATTATATAAAGGTATAACAACAGATATATCCATAGATGCCTTAGTTATTCTTTTTTATTTTGACTACAAAATTGAGAACAAAGCTAAGGAAAAATCCTAAGAATATGTTCTTTATAAATTCCATTACGATATATGTCAGTTTGTTGGAAAATATTACTCTCATAATGTCTTTTGCCCGTTCGTAGTCGGCCTCAGGTACTTTTATTATAGGGGCAACTTCTATGCTTTTCATCACCGGCTCTATCATGCGGCTAAAGAATGCCGGGTCGATAAACTGATAGTGAGCAAACATGATTACACCTTCGAGAAAAGAGGCGTAAAAGCACATCAATACGGTAAAGGCGATGCAATGCCATGCGCTTTGCGGATTGTCGGGGTCGGAAGTCTTAAACCTGTAATAGAAAATATACACTACCAACAATGTGACAATGTTGAGTAGATAAAATATGAATGCAAACCTGTCTGATACACCTATGCCTGCTACAATTAGAAATATGTATCTGATAACCCAGAACAATCCGAGCAACAGACCATAAAACATAGCATATCTGTTGATTATAGAGAAGCTTTCGCCTAAACGTTGATTTTTTGCCATAAGTGATACAAATGTAAGAAAATTATCAGATTCTATAAAGCAGCCCCATAAACAATTACCAAGAAATAAGTAAGAGGGTAGTGGATTATGCAAAGAGGCTATCCAAAAAATTAGACAGCCTCTTTATGTATTCAGAAATTTCTTTACCTATTAGTTCCCTTTGTTCTCTTTTTCTTCTTTTATGGTTAAGTCTAAAGGGTGTTTCACCTTCTCTTTTAGCAAAGCTATATCGAGAACTTCCTTTATGTCGTCTACATAGTGGAAAGTCAATCCTTTGAGATATAGAGGTTTGATTTCGTCTATATTCTTTTTGTTTTCTTTGCAAAGGATAATCTCTTTTATTCCGGCACGTTTTGCAGCCAGTATCTTTTCACGGATGCCTCCGACGGGAAGAACTTTTCCACGCAGAGTTATTTCTCCGGTCATTGCCAGATTTGGTCTAACCTTGCGTTGGGTAAAAGCCGAAGCCAGCGATGTAACCATTGTTATACCTGCCGACGGCCCATCTTTCGGAATAGCTCCTTCGGGAACGTGTACATGTACATTCCAGTTGTCGAATACCTTTTCGTCGATACCGAGCAATTGCTGTCCGTGCGACTGTAGATATTGGAGTGCAAGTATGGCCGATTCTTTCATCACATCACCCAGATTTCCTGTAAGGGTTAGTTTGCCGCCCTTGCCTTTGTTTAGCGATGTTTCTATAAACAGAATTTCTCCACCTACCGAAGTCCACGCCAAGCCTGTAACGACTCCCGCATATTCGTTACCCTGATATTGATCACGGGTATATTCTACTGCACCCAGATACTCTTGCAAATCATCCGGATCGATCACTTTCTTGTATTCATCGTCAGAAGCTACCTTACGAGCGAGTTTACGCATAATCTTGGCGATCTTCTTGTCCAGTTCACGTACTCCCGATTCGCGGGTATAGTTTTCTACAATTTTTTCTATTGTTTTTTTCGGAATATCGATAGCGTCTTTTGTCAGTCCGTGATTTTCCAATTGTTTAGGTATCAGGTGACGGCGAGCTATTTCTATTTTCTCTTCTATAATGTACCCGCTCACGTCTATCAGTTCCATACGGTCGAGCAATGGCTGAGAGATGGTCGATAGGTTGTTTGCTGTAGCAAGGAACATTACTTTCGATAAATCGTAATCGATATTCAGGTAATTGTCGTGGAATGTTGAATTTTGTTCAGGGTCAAGTACTTCCAACAGTGCAGAAGACGGATCACCTTTAAAATCACTACCTATTTTATCGATTTCATCCAGCACAAACACAGGATTTGAAGAACCGGATTTGAGTATATTCTGAATAATACGTCCCGGCATCGCGCCTATATATGTACGGCGGTGTCCTCGTATTTCCGACTCGTCGTGCAATCCTCCCAAAGACACTCTCACATAGTTGCGGTTGAGTGCTTTTGCTACAGATTTACCTAAGGATGTTTTCCCTACTCCCGGAGGGCCATAAAGACAAATGATCGGCGATTTGAGGTCACCTTTCAGTTTCAGTACGGCAAGATGCTCAATAATACGCTCTTTTACTTTCTCCAAACCAAAGTGATCTTGATCGAGCACCTTCTGAGCATTTTTCAGATTGAAATTGTCCTTCGTGTACTCGCCCCAAGGCAAGTCGAGTATGGTTTCTATATATGTATATTGAGTAGAGTAGTCGGGCGACTGCGGATGCAGGCGTTCGAGCTTTGTTATTTCTTTTTCGAAAATAGCGGCTACATCTTTACCCCACTTCTTCTTTGCTGCTCTCTGTTTAAACTCCTCGAGGTCGGCTTGTTGAGGGCTTCCGCCCAATTCGTCCTGAATTGTTTTTATCTGTTGTTGAAGGAAGTATTCTTTTTGTTGTTGGTTGAGCTCTTCACGCGTTTTCATTTGGATGTTGAGCTTCATCTCCATCATCTGAGTTTCACGATTGAGGATAACCAACAGGCGGTAAGCACGTTCTTTTTCGTCGTCTATTTCCAAGAGAGCTTGCTTCTCCGATCCCGAAACAGGCAGATTTGCACAACAGTAATTTACCAATACCGAAGATACAGTATCCGACTTTATTCGCTGTATGAATTCCTTTGGTGGTTCGCCATACATACGCAGCATGAGTATCATCTGGTCGCGAATAGAATCTAACAGTGCTTTGTATTCTGTGTCTGTCTTGAGAACAGGAACACTTTCCTTGATTTCGTATCTTCCTTTAAGGAACGGTTCGGTTTGTGTCAGTTCTGTCAGGCGAAAACGTTTTTTTCCTTGAAAGATGACAGTCACGTTCTCATCGTCCGGAAGCTCGATTACACGTATAATTTCGCCAATAACGCCTATTGAATACAGGTCGTTGATTTCGGGTTCTTCGTTGTCTGCGTCTTTTTGGCAGACAAGCCCCACGTATTTCCCTTTCAGACGGCTTACACTTTTTATCAGCTTCAACGATTTTTTTCGTGCAACGGATATCGGCATGCTCGTCCCGGGAAAAATAATCGTGTTTCTTAGCGGAAGAATCGCGATTTCTTCTTTCAGGTCGTTTTCATTTATATAGCAATCTCCATCATCGAAGTCATTAGCTATGATCGATATAACCGGTCCATTGTTTTCTTCGAGACTGAGAAAATCTTTCTTTTTACTAAACATATTTATAATCCTTGTTTTTGTTTTTATGCTCCTTTTTACAAGAAGCAGATAAAAATATGGAATAATAACTAACTTTGCTTACATATATAACAAAATTTATGCCATAAATGGTTATAGATTTTTTGAATGAGTGATAGTATAATACATGTAATAAGAAATTATACATTGATTTTACTATAAAAATGTTACTTATATAGATATGCCGAATCCTTATTTCAGGTTCAAAAAGTTTACAGTCTATCACGATCGTTGTGCCATGAAGGTGGGTACAGATGGTGTTTTGCTTGGTGCATGGGTCAATGTTTCGGGCGATAATATTCTGGATATAGGTACAGGTACGGGACTCATTTCGTTGATGATGGCTCAGCGCAACGAAAAAGCTAGAATAGATGCAATAGACATTGACAGCGATGCTGTAAGTCAGGCAAAGGATAATATTGGAAATTCTCCATTTGGTAACCGTATCAATTCTTGGAATGCTTCGTTACAAGTGTTTTGCTCAAAAGCTGAGAAACGATATGATGTGATTGTTTCCAACCCTCCTTTTTTTGTACAATCCTTAAAGTCGCCAAACAAAGAACGTTCTTTG
>NZ_JAIXHZ010000110.1:0-6569 GCF_043392705.1 Dysgonomonas sp. Shenzhen-Wh21 | reverse complement strand
ATTGACCCCTTTTGCCAAGTCTAAATTGACCCCGTCGACCAGGATATTTTAGGGGTAATAATAAAGTTTTTTCAGGGGTCAATTTAGACTTGGCAAAAGGGGTCAATCTGAACTGGATTTTCCAATAGCCTTTCTTATAAGTTTGTCGTTGAAGCCGTATTTCTTGCTTAAGATGTCTTGAGTCGGTTTTACCGGATTATCCCAATCGGAAAGAGAATTACTAAATCCGAATCTGAAATGAATTTCATAAGGTGGCTCGGGTATCTTTATTCTACGAAATCAATTTATTCGCCTGTAAAATACGGATTATTCTTCATCCTATTAGCTAATTCCTTTGTCGTAATCTTTAGATATTTAACTGTTTGCTCTATTTTAGAATGTCCTAAAAGCCTCGAAATATAAAGAAGGTCTATTCCATTTCGATACATATTTGTCGCTCCTGATCTTCTAGCGGTATGGCTAGTTACTAATTCGTATTTGGGCTTGATGTCTTCAATTCGTTTACCTCCCTTAGTGATTGTCGTTTTAATAGGGTTGTTCACTTTGGCTATTTTAAAAATTTCTTTCAAGGCATCATTATGCTTTTGATCTGAAATTTTAGGTAGCTTTAATCCCTTATTCCGTTCAATAATATCTCTCAAATATCTATGCATCGGAAGATATACTTTTTTATCTTTCTTTTTAGTCCATATTGATATCAATCCATCTTCAATATTATAGTCATTTATCCTAGAATAATCGGAAATCCTGAGAGCTGTGCAATATCCTATAAGAAAGCGGTCGCGTTCGGTAGTAAGGCTTTTAATCATACTTCTCAAATTATTTTGGTAGATATCCGGATAGAATTCTTTAATTAATTCTTCAGTGAAAATAAGATTATATACTTTGTTTATTTCTTCCTCAGTGAGGGCTATTGTGTCAGCGTCTTCTTTTTCGACAACAAACCCTTTCGGTTTTTCCCATTTATAAAGGTTATCTTCTTTTGCGCCATTCATAAAAACTATCACATTTTTTATTATACCGCCGATGTGATTTTTCGATAAGTCTTTATCTAACAGATATTGCCTGAAACTATTATAGAAATTCATGTCAATATCCGCAAACTTTATAGATATGGGAGTTTTAGAATTTTCGTTCAATTTGGACTGATATTCCATTAAATGCTTGATTGCAGTTGAGTAAGTGTTTATAGTACTTTTACTCTTTGTACTTTTGCTTTTAAACAGTTCCGCATAATCAATAAAATGCTGAGATTTCTCATATTCATCTATTTCTTTCTGCTTGGATTCGGAGATCGTTCCCCCTTCAGTTAAATTCAACTCATCAATTTTATTTTGAATAGCCTTCTTGAAAGTCTCTTGTGTGGGATTAATCAACTTCTCTTGGAACTCATTCAAAGTATCTTCAATCAGTTGCTTGTATTTTTTTATTTGAAGGTTATTTAAATATCCATCTGGGTATTGTTTGTTTTCTTTACACCAACGACTATTATCTATCCAGTATTTCGTTTCAACGGTTATCCCTGGAACAAATCTTAATCTTTGCCCTTTTAGGCGAATAATAAATTGAATAGTGGTTTTATCCTTCCGTTTATCTATTAAATATGGTATTGCATCTATCATTTTTTTCTTGTAACAAAATTTGGAACAACTTATTTCATATTTACAAATTATTTGCGAAACAAATGTAATAAAGCAAAATACGAATTGTGTATATTTCTTACATTTAACAAATAAAAGAAATTAAAAGCACTCCCTTCATGCGCACGGATTAATTTTAGAAACCCTTTGATTTTCAGTAGATAATCAAAGGGTTTTTTGTCTTTTCTTTATATGTAGTTCTTAATTACTTCCTTTATTTCATCGGCATATTGGTATATATCATCCAAAGAAGATATATTGTGCCTTGTTTCCTTTTTTTCTCTATCAAAAGTTACGATGTATTTATTTGTAGGTGAATTAAAATACAATCGGACTATAGGTTTTCGATTATTATTATCAAATATTATTGCAAAGTAAGTTTGAGCATCCCTATATGTTATTCTCGATACATTTACAACTTCTCGAAGTATAGCCTTGACCAACATAAAGCCTTCCAGTTCTTCTTCCGTTGTTATTATGCCATTATTCTTATCTTCAATAACTTGTAGTTCTGTTTGTTCGGATTGCTCTTCTTGGGCAACTTCTGTTTTTAAGGCTGTTTTGAGACGATCTGAAATAGTATCGCTAATCAAACCTGAAATAGACTTCTTCACTAGAGAAGTAAACTGTTCTAATAGCTTAGGGGTGATAACTCCATCATAAACCTGTTTTGCAAATAATTTAACAAACTCAGGACTCGGATTTGAGAATTCGTTGTTAATAATCATTTTCAACTGACTTGTGTATTTTAATTCACTTGCAGAACTCAATATATTATCAACATCAAAATATGTTTTATGGAATTTTTTTAATTCCTCTACTGTGTTGCTTTTGAGATCAAATAAATTGATTTCAAGAAATGGTTTTTCATCCATCTTATTAGGAGTTTCAAGATCTGTATAGAACCTGTAAACTATTCCATTGGTTAATAACCCAAATTTAGCATTTGATACATGGAAATAACGCAACAGCTGATTGTCATGTAAGGTCAGATCTTGCTTCCAGTGCTTGCACTCTACTAAAACGACAGGCTGATTATCTCTGAATATAGCATAATCTATCTTTTCTCCTTTTTTTGTTCCTATATCACAAGTAAACTCCGGCATTACTTCTAATGGATTGAACACATCATAACCCATTGCTTGAAGGAAAGGCATAATTAAAGCATTTTTAGTTGCTTCTTCTGTTTGCAGGCTGTCTTTTAGCTTTTCGGCTCTGTCTGAAAGCTGTTTAATTTGATCTTTGAAGTCCATAGTATCATTTGTTTAAAATTAATCTTCAAAATGAGTTTCTTGATGTTTCGTTCTATATTAAAATAGTTTTCTCATTTTGTTTAAGTTTATAATGAAATCAGTATATTCTGAAAATAGATTTAAGGAATGACAAGCTATTTGACCAAAGTCTAAGCTTTGATTAATTATCAAGGATTAACAATGTCTTCATGTTCGGATTTTGATACTATAACCTTTTTATATAAAGGTGTTTAGTGCTTTTCAAAAGTAGATAAAAGGAAAATATAAATCAAACAAATTTAAGAAAATTTATTTAAAATAAACATTTTGATACTGAAACTCGAACCTAAAAAAATAAGAGAAGATCTACAGATATTTCTTTACAAAATCTGAAGTGAAAAAGAAAAGGCATAATTCAACTGAGAAGCAAATAGAATAGATTTTAATAAAAAATCAATGCTTTTTTCCTTTAAATAAATTATTTAAGATACAATAGACTAGAAAGGCAAGGTAGGATACCACCACTACACTCAGCATAACCAAATTAACAGCATTAATATCCATAGCATAAATTGTTTTGTTTACTCAAATGTATTATATGATTATTTCATTTCGATTAAAATTTTATTAAGTATTTGCTAAATAATAATTTATGTAGGAGTTGTGAATATTACTTTCGCATGCAACTTTTTATAGATGGCGATCATCTATATATTACAAAGAGGAGTAGTAACCCTTATATATATTATAATGAAAAACATAAGTTCGTATTTCAAATTATGCCTTGTGCTGGCGTGTTTATCATTTTTAGCATGCTCGGATGATAACAGTATACAGAATTTTCCCGGTGGAACTTCTGCAAAATTATTGCCGGTAAAAATATCCGGAGAAAAGAATGGTGGTCAGACAGTGTTCGTATACGATGATTATAATCGTCTTATAAGTTGTAGTTATTTTTCTAAATCAGATAAGAAGCTATCTAAGACCAGCGAACTTAAAATACAATACGATGCACTGGAGCGTGTAGAGAAAGCTACATATGAATCCTCAGAAGGCGAAAGTTATACTTATACAATAACTTATGACGGATCGCAGATAGTAGTGCAAGATAAATATTATACGCGACATATTGACATTGATGCACAAGGCAATGTGTTGAAAATGAAGCAATATTATGCGAATGATCAAAATGCATCGATAGAATATAATTATCAATACGATCAAAAGGGCAATTTGATAAAGAAAGACTTTAACAACAATTATTATTCTTATACCTATGATGATTATAATGGTGTATATAGCTCAGTGAATACTCCTCAGTGGTTTCTGGTAACTATGCTGGAGGCTACTTACATTTATAATAATTGTAACCAAATACAAGTGTCTTACTTAAATGAGGAAGGAAAAGAGCAAACACCTACCACCTTTAAGATAACCCACACTTACAATGAAAATGGATATCCGGTTAAATATCATGTTCCTAATATGACGTTTTGTGGAACGCCACCCTTACCTGAAAGTGATTTTAGAGTGGAATACCAAGAAGCCAAGGTTATGGGGGTATATTTTTGATTTTAATTTATTCTTTAATTATACAAGGACAACATTTGTTGTCCTTTTTTATTAACTGATAGAATACAAATTATCTAATCTTCCAAAGTTTACAATCGAATTATTCCGGGTCAGTATTAAACTTCCATTCTTTGTTTACAAAATCAAATACAATTGATAATTCCGATACAGAAGGGAGTTTTAGAAACTTATATTGAGTAATTATAGCTATTCTTGCTCCTTGTAATTTTGATACATTCTCATTCCATTCCGAGATTTTATTGAAGTAGGTATTTACACTTTCAATATCGGAAGAAGATATCGCTTTGTTAATATCATTTACTAAACCTGCGATATCAAGATTATTATAAGACTCGTTAAGTTTCTTATAATTTTCCATATAACGATCTTGAATTTCTTTTACGTCCATAGCATTGAGAGTTTTGTATATTAAATATGTTATATGATATAAAGTTAAGTAAAAATAAGTATAAATAGCAGAGATAAACGGTAGATATTTTTATTTGTTTTTTATGAACTCTATACAATTAAAAAACCTCTGAAACTTTATAAGAGATCAGAGGCTTTTAAGTTTAATATCTATATTGTATTATTTCACTTCCCATACATCCTGTTTCATCAGGTAATCTGTGAGCTTACGAACCGGATTCTTAGCTTGTACTTCTTTTACTTGCTCTTCTATGCCTTGGTCGTATGTTGGCTCTTCTACATCACGAATAACACCTAATGCCAAAGGTAAGCCATTTTGAGGAGACATCAATCCTAGTTTTAGGTGTAATGTATCATCCTTCGTTGTCGCGTCATGTACCAAAATATCATCGATTGTATAACCATTCTGACCGATTATTACATCTTTGATTTGCCAGCCATCAATTACCAATCCTTTATCTTTGTTTGCTCCGAACAGCATCTTTTCTCCATGTTTCAGCAAGATGGTACGTTCGGCTCTCCATGCTCTGTCTACAACATTATCATGGATTGCATCGTTGAATATTACACAATTTTGCAATATCTCTACAACACATGTTCCTTTATGCTTTGCAGATAAAGTCAGAACTTCAGTTGTGTTGGCTAAATCGACATCTATACAGCGAGCAAAAAAGGTTCCGCGCGCTCCCAGCGCTAATTCTACAGGGTGGAATGGATCTTCTACCGTTCCAAAAGGAGAAGATTTAGATACAAATCCTCTGTCAGATGTTGGTGAAAATTGCCCCTTTGTTAAGCCGTAAATCTTATTGTTAAGCAGCAAAATGTTAATATCCACATTACGGCGCACAGCATGTATAAAGTGGTTACCTCCGATCGCCAAGCAGTCGCCATCACCGGTAGCAAGCCAAACCGATAGTTCCGGCTTTGCCGTTTTAACACCTGTAGCAATAGCAGCCCCACGTCCGTGAATGGTATGGAACCCGTATGTGTTCATATAGTAAGGTAGGCGAGAAGAGCATCCGATACCTGATATAACAGCTGTTTTATGAGGCTCTATACCCAACTCAGCCATTGCTTTGTGCAAGCAATTGAGAAGAGCATGGTCTCCGCATCCCGGACACCAACGTACATACTGATCGCTTTTATAATCTTTAGCCTGATGAGAAGAGGCCATTTTTAAATTTACATCTATCATAATTTTACTCTCCTAACTTCTTTGTGAATGCTTCAATCAATTCGGAAACAGCGAATGGCTGTCCCTCCACTTTGTTGTAACGTGATACTTGCAATCCGGGGATTTTGTCCACCAAATAGCCGGCGAATTGACCGTTGTTTAACTCTGCAACAATAATATTTTTAAATTTACGGAGTATCGACTCTGTATTCTTAGGTAATGGACTAATAAATCGGAAATGAGCTAAAGCCACTTTATGTCCGAGGATATTCATTTTTTCAACAGCTTCTCGCAAATGTCCGTATGTTCCACCCCATCCGATAACCAGTAATTCTGCATCTTCTCCGCCAATTAGCTCCAGTTGAGGAATTATATCCGCCACTTTATCTACTTTTTGTTGTCTGACATCAGTCATTTTTTGATGGTTCGCTACTGGGCTGAAGCAGGCTTAGAAGGTTATACACACCGTATTGGTGGACTTGAAAAAGACTTTAAAACCGGAGCCATCTCTACCGACGCAGC
>NZ_JAIXHZ010000109.1:0-20896 GCF_043392705.1 Dysgonomonas sp. Shenzhen-Wh21 | reverse complement strand
AACTATAAAATCCATTTTAAGAAAGTTGATAGAGGATATTTTAGGGGTAATAATAAAGTTTTTTCAGGGGTCAATTTAGACTTGGCAAAAGGGGTCAATCTGAACTGGATTTTCCAGCTTTCCATCTACCCCTATTTTTATATTGTCATAGGTAAGTTTATAAGTATCCACGTAAGCCAAACCAGTCCAACAGGCAAACACAAAAATATCTCGCACTTTTTCAAGCCGTTCTATATCAAATTCCTTATTTTTAATAATCTCTAGTTCTTGGTCAGTCAAATATCCTCTATCAACTTTCTTAAAATGGATTTTATAGTTTGCAAAAGGATTGTGTTGCATCCATCCATTATTCTGAGCGATGAGAATCACTCGTTTAAAGAATTGAATGAACTTTGCTGTTGTATTAGGACTACAGCTTGCTTGTGTTCTCAGATAGACTTCAAAATCGCAGATAAATTGATACTTTATCTCTTTTACATTGATATCAGAAATATTATACTTGAATTTCATAAACTCAGATATCCTTGTATAAGTCACTTTATATTTTTGCAAGGTTGCTTTTGCCTTAGTGATATTTACCAAAGCTTCTATATCTTTTATAAGGTCTCTAAACAAAACGAGCAGCATTGTGTTATCAGTTGATATACCCAGATAAGAATTCTTCAATTTTTCAGCAGTCACATAATTGTCTTTCTCGAATATCTCCCGATACATATTGTGTAAGATAGTACGACAAGCATCAAGGGTTTGATTCACCTCTATAGCTTCTCTCGATTTACTCCTGGCTTTGTGATTCTCCATATCCCAAAGCTCGGCTCTGATGTCTTTGTGGATATTAAAACTTACAGCCTCACCCGCAATAGTTATCCTGCAAAAGATAGGGGTGAACGAATCCTTCCTCATTTTGTCCTTTCTTAGGTAGAAAGTGATAGCAAACGTGCTTTTTGATGTTCTCATAATTCCTCTTTTTAAAGCGTTAAAATTAATTTTAATCTGTTGTTTTTGAGGAAAATAAGCACTGCCAATATTGGACTACAAACTACCAATTTGCGACACGTCAAGGGTGAACGAATAAAATTGCAGGGGTGAACACTTTGGCAACAGATTGTTGTCTCAAAGTGGCTTTTTTATGTCTTTCGGAGGAAAGGTGAAAACATAAAAAAATCCTACAATACGTTGATATTGTAGGATTTATCCAAGCTTTGTCGCTTTTTGTCTTTTCTTAAAGCGGAAGCGGGGGGATTCGAACCCCCGGTACAGTTACCCGTACGTCAGTTTAGCAAACTGGTGGTTTCAGCCACTCACCCACACTTCCTGAAACCACAATCGGCTTTTCGCTAATTGCGATGCAAATATAGTTGTTTGTTTTGATTATACAAACAGTTTCCTGACTTAAATAGCATTTTCTTTGATCAAATACTCTGCTATCTGAACTGCATTTAATGCTGCGCCTTTCTTGATCTGATCGGCTACTACCCAGAATGTCAAACCATTCTTATTCGCTATATCTTGGCGTATACGTCCAACATATACCGGGTCTTGTCCTGCAACAAACAATGGCATCGGATATTCTTTTTGTGCCGGATTGTCTTGCAACACAATTCCTTCAGCTTTTGAGAATGCCTCACGGGCTTCTTCCGGCGACACAGGTTTTTCGGTCTCTACCCAGATAGCCTCAGAATGAGAACGAAGTACAGGAACACGGATACAGGTTGCACTCACTTCTATATCAGAGTGCATAATCTTACGCGTTTCGTTGTACATCTTTAACTCTTCTTTTGTATACCCGTTATCTGTAAACACATCTATGTGAGGAATCACGTTATACGCAAGCTGGTAAGCAAACTTCTCTACAGCCACATCATTGTTGAATGCAATTTGCTTAAATTGATTGATCAACTCTTCCATAGCCGCTGCTCCTGCTCCTGATGCTGCCTGATAGGTTGCTACGTGCGCCCTTTTGATATGAGATATTTTTTCTATCACATTCATTGCCACTACCATCTGTATAGTTGAGCAGTTAGGATTTGCGATTATCCCTTTAGGACGAACTTTCCCATCCTCTCCATTTACTTCGGGTACAACAAGAGGCACATCCTTATCCATACGGAAAGCACTTGAGTTGTCTATCATGATTGCGCCATGCTTAGTAATTGTTTCAGCATATTCGATAGAAACACTTCCTCCTGCCGATGTAAAAGCAATATCTATATCTTTAAAATCGTCATTGTGCTTCAGCTCCTTCACCGTATACTGTTTATCACGAAACGTATAGACATTGCCTGCGCTTCTGGCAGAACCGAATAATACTAATTCCTTTATCGGGAAATTTCGTTCGTCAAGAACTCTTAAAAACTCCTGACCTACAGCACCACTTGTGCCAACAATAGCGATTCTCATTTTTTTATTGGTATAGAGTAAATTATTTAATATAAAACAGGTTGCAAATATAACGATTTACTATCAATTATGTATTATTTGTGGTTTTTTGTTACTCTAAGTAAACTTCAAGTTAAACAAAAGAACTATCGGGCTTGTATCTCTTGATTTCTTGCCTGTATTTCCATTTGAGGTATACTCACTTGCAATTGTTCCACTTCCTTTTCAAGACTATAGATATCTGAAGACATTCTCCGCTTTTCATCCTGAGATGCAGTATTATAATCTGCACGCAGTTTTTCCAACTTTTCGGATAGTCCTTTTAGTTCCGATTTCATCTCTACTACCTTCGAATATGTATTCTGAGCTGTTCTATTTTTGAAATCCGACATTTTATAATACGTCTTGTTATCATTAATAACGAATTCAAAATCATGAGTCACCTCTACTTTCACAACAGCTTCTTGACGAGCCAACGCAATCAGATTTTTGTAATTATTATTTTTTTGCCATGTACTCTTTATCGAAGATATTTTAGCTCTGCCTGCCAGATAGCTTTCATCCTCGCTCTGGATGGTTTTCACTACTTTATTCGGAACAAATGTATATATGCAAACTTTCCCTTTAGGCATATATCTATCGGAGGCAAACCAGCCAATGCCCTTTTCTTCGTCCACTGCCATCATATAGTCATTAAACAACGAATTGAATGGCATATTCAGACGTTCAGGAGCGAGATAGGTATCTGTATTCATATTGTAGCGAGAGACAAACAAATCATACCCTCCGAGCGTTTCTTCATCTTTTGCTGCAAAATAGATTGTCACTCCATCTGCCATTACGTACGGATAGTTTATATCACCAGAAAGACCAAAATTGTTTGCCGAAAGCTTCTTTTCATTACCGAAGTCATCGAATAGCTTTTCTTTAGAGTAAAGACTGAACACATTGTCTTTATCGGGCTTGGCATAATACATTTTAGTCCCTTTTTCATTCGTATATACCGTTGCATCTATATGCTTTGCTGATGTAAAAATCTTGTCAAAGGGTTCTAGTTTTCCCGAACTGAGACTCAGCTTATAAGCTGAAAGAAATTTTGCCTTATCTACAATTACACTATCTATTATCTGTATATCTTCTGTGTTGGACACCATACGCCGAAGACGTGACATCACTTTTCTCTTCTCGTCTAATTTTGCTCTCGATGCTTCATCTTTCTTTTTAAGACCGGCTTCGTATTTGTTGAAAGATTCTTCCGATTGTGTAAATTTATACTCTTGTCCATATAATTGCCCCAGATACAAAAAAGATTCTTGTATTCTTTTTTTAGAAGCAACAATGAGGCATTCTTCCGCTTTATTGAGATCTCCTCCCGTTTCCAGCAGGCAAACCCCATACCATTGATTTAGATTGGCGTCCTCCGGCTTAGCTTTATATTCCTCTTCAAAAATGGGTAAAGCCTTTGCATATTCTCCTTGAAGATATAATTCTTTTGCATCGGAAAGAGTTTGTGAAAATGCCATAGGAACACAAGCAAACGTAATAAATAGCCAGATAAATATAGATTTCATGCCGTTCTATTCTAATTAATTATAGGTTTCAAATTTACATGAAAATATTCAAACTATCAATCTGTAAGCGAGGAATGACTTCGACGAAAGAAATATAGCACAAAATTTTCAAGGCTTATACTCTTTTTTATACCTTTGCCTTTACGAAAAATGAAAATTATGGATTTTAGTTTGCAGTCGATTTTACCTATTTTGATTATTGCTCTCACAGTTATAACCAGCATAAAGGGTTTTGGTGACATGGCCTTCTTTGAACGCTACAAGTTTAATGTAGGGGCTATTTTGGGCAATTCAAAACAATGGGACAGACTGTTAACATCTGCTACGCTTCATGGAGACTATATGCATCTATTGTTTAATATGATGACATTGTACTTCTTCTCCGATATTATTACTTACTCTTTCGGAGTATGGATATACCTGGCTATTTACTTTTTGTCTATCATTGGCGGAGGATTACTCTCTCTTTTCATCCATAGAAAAGAATACTACTACAGTGCCATCGGTGCTTCAGGAGGAGTGGTAGGTATACTATTCGCTGCTATAGCTGTATATCCCACAATGCCTCTCCGATTTTTCTTTATTCCGATAGATATCCCGGGATGGATTTTCGGGCTTGGATATCTGGCTTTTTCCATCTATGGTATGCTGAAAAAGGTGGGTAATATAGGGCACGATGCGCACATGGGCGGAGCTATTGTAGGTATTGTTGTGGCTGTCATTTACACTCCTGCAAAACTACTTAGTATGAATGCGGTCTATTTGGGTATAATGGTTTTACCGCTGATCGTTTTAGCCTATCTTATTTGGAAAAAAAAATAAAATAACTACTTTTGATTAAACATTGAATCCTAATAAACAGTAAGAAATATTAAACCTTCTTTCACATAACAAGTCTCAATAAAAAGCAAACTTAGAATAACAGAAGAATAAATAAACTACGAAAATAATAAACCAGCCATATTTGAACATCAAAGTAACTTTGTTGTTATAAATCTAAATAATATAATCCTAAAATATAAGATGATGAGCAGTGATAAAGATCTGATACAGTATGACGAAGATGATGCTGTAAAGTATATACAGAACTATCTTCCGCAAGAAATGAAAGGAAAATACTCGAGTGACGAAATCAACTATATTATTGATATCGTTTACGAATTCTATGAAGAAAAAGGCTACATGGACGAAGATGCCGATGAGAACGTAATTGTAGACATCGATGAAGATGAAATTGTATCTTATGTATTGAAGAATACGAAAAAAGACAAAATAAATAACTTCTCAGCCGAAGATATCGCATTCATTATACAGGGCGAGATTGCATATTGTGAATCACTAGGGATATTCGAATAAAACGAAGATAATCACACAAATTTTAATTATTAAAAGAATAAATTTATGAAACATTTTTCATTCGTAGCAGCTATTGTTTTAAGCTGCGCATTACTATTATCTAGCTGTGGAGCCAGCAATACTGTAAAAGGTGGAGGTATCGGTGCAGGAGCAGGTGGTGCATTGGGCGCAGGTATTGGTGCTATTATAGGCGGCGGTAAAGGTGCTGCATGGGGTGCAGGGATAGGCGCTGTAGTTGGTGGTTCGGCCGGTGCTATCATTGGCAACAAGATGGACAAACAAAAGAAAGAATTGGAGCAAATCAACGGAGCTCAGGTGGAATCTATCAACGATGGACAAGCTATCAAAGTTACGTTTGAATCAGGAATTCTATTCGCAACAAATTCAAGCACATTAAGTTCTGCTTCACAAAGCGCACTAAGCAACTTCGCTGCTTCATTAAATAATAATCCTGACACTGATGTTCAAATATACGGACACACAGATAATACAGGTTCTGACGCTATAAACAATCCTTTGTCTGAAAAACGTGCACAAGCTGTTTATAATTTCCTTCAAACGAAAGGAGTTTCCGGAAAACGTATGGTATCTCAAGGATTTGGATCTACACAACCTGTTGCCGACAACAGTTCTGTTGCAGGTAGAGCTCAAAACCGTCGTGTAGAAGTTTATATCCTTCCTAACGAAAAGATGCTAAAAGACGCTCAACAAGGTAAATAATCTTACACATAGAGTTTAGCTCGGTAAGCTTAACAAAAAATGAAAGGGGAGAGAAACATTATGTTTCTCTCCCCTTTCTAACTATATAAAAGAATAATTAATTATTCTACGGCATCAAAATCTACTACAGTCTTTCTGGTTGCAGCAATCCTGTCAAAATCTTCCTTTGTACCAACAACTAATTTTTCAAATTCACGTTGTCCTGTACCGGCAGGTAATAAGTGACCACAGATTACATTCTCCTTCAATCCTTCCAGTCTGTCTACCTTAGCGTTTATAGCAGCGTCGTTCAGTACTTTTGTTGTTTCCTGGAACGAAGCGGCAGACATAAAGCTTTGAGTCTGGAGAGCAGCACGGGTAATACCTTGAAGTATCTGGTTAGCTGTTGCAGGAACTGCGTCACGCACTTCTACCGGACGAAGGTCTCTACGTTTCAGCATAGAGTTTTCGTCTCTTAGCTTACGTGCAGTAACAATCTGTCCCGGTTCGAATGTTGAAGAATCTCCGGCGTCAACAATAACTTTCTTACCCCAGATTCTGTCATTCTCTTCCATTACTTCATATTTGTCGATAACCTGCTGTTCTAGGAAACGAGTATCTCCCGGATCGATAACTTCTACCTTGCGCATCATCTGACGAACAATCACCTCGAAGTGCTTGTCGTTGATCTTCACACCCTGTAGACGGTATACGTCCTGTACTTCGTTTACAATATATTCCTGAACGGCTGTAGGTCCCATAATAGCCAATATATCAGAAGGAGTTGTAGCTCCGTCAGACAGTGGCATACCGGCTCTCACAAAGTCATTTTCTTGAACAAGAATTTGTTTGGATAGAGGCACCAGATATTTCTTAACTTCATCAAGTTTAGAAGTTACTATAATTTCTCTATTACCACGTTTGATCTTACCAAATGAAACCTCACCATCGATTTCCGACACTACTGCAGGATTAGATGGGTTACGAGCTTCGAACAACTCAGTTACACGAGGAAGACCTCCGGTGATATCACCAGCCTTACCTACTGCACGAGGAATCTTAACAAGTACATCTCCGGCTTTGATCGCATCATTATCATCTTTCACAAGGTGAGCACCTAATGGTAAACTATAAGTTTTGATAGTTCTACCCTGCTCATCCAAGACATGAGCTTCAGGAGCTTTAGTCTTATCGCGAGATTCGATAATGATCTTTTCTTTCAGACCGGTTTGCTCATCCGATTCAACTTTAAACGTAACACCTTCTATTACATTCTCAAATTTGATACGTCCTGTAGCTTCAGATATAATAACGGCATTAAATGGATCCCAATCACAGATCAGATCATCTTTTTTCACCTTAGCCCCATCCTTAAAGTACAATTTAGAACCATAAGGGATATTATGAGTAAGGAGTACGATTTTAGTGTTAGGATCAACCAGACGAAGCTCTACCAATCGGCTAACTACAATCTGAGTTTTCTTGCCCGTTTCGTCAAGAATATCTACTGTACGAAGATCATCTATTTCTAATATACCATCGTATTTAGCAACAACGCTACTTTCGGTAGCAATATTAGATGCGATACCCCCAACGTGGAATGTACGTAGTGTCAACTGTGTTCCCGGCTCACCGATAGACTGTGCGGCAATAACACCTACAGCCTCACCTCGCTGAACCATACGGCCTGTTGCAAGGTTACGTCCATAGCATTTACCACAAACACCCTTCTTCGATTCGCAAGTAAGAACCGAACGGATCTCTACGCTCTCGATAGGAGAATTCTGTATAATAGCGGCTGCATCTTCTTTGATTTCCTCTCCCGATTTAACAATGATTTCTCCTGTCATCGGATGTTGGATATCATGAACAGATACACGACCTAAGATACGTTCATATAAAGAAGCAACAACTTCTTCATTGTTTTTAAGCTCTGAACAAACAAGACCACGCAATGTACCACAGTCTTCTTCATTAATGATCACATCTTGAGATACGTCAACAAGACGACGAGTCAAATATCCGGCGTCGGCAGTCTTCAAAGCCGTATCGGCAAGACCCTTACGCGCACCGTGGGTAGAGATAAAGTACTCTAACACCGACAATCCTTCTTTAAAGTTCGACAAGATCGGATTCTCAATAATCTGAGCTCCTTCTGCCCCACTCTTTTGAGGTTTCGCCATCAATCCACGCATACCTGACAACTGACGAATCTGCTCTTTCGATCCACGGGCTCCTGAATCCAACATCATATATACGGCGTTGAATCCCTGATCGTCTTCCGAAAGTTGTTTCATCAAGATGTTAGACAATCTTGAGTTGACGTGTGTCCATATATCAATAATCTGGTTGTAACGTTCGTTGTAGGTAATGAATCCCATGTTATAATTATTCAATATCTGCTCTACTTCGTCATAACCTTGTTGTACTAATGTATCTTTTTCTTCAGGAATGATTACATCTTCGAGGTTGAACGACAAACCTCCACGGAATGCCATTGTATAACCTAAATCTTTAATGTCGTCAAGGAACTGTGCTGTTTTTGCAACCCCACAGGCTTTGATTACATTACCGATAATATCACGTAATGATTTCTTAGAAAGCACTTCATTGATGAATCCTACTTCTACTGGAGTCTTCTCATTAACAAGAACACGTCCGACAGTAGTTTCACGCATCAATTTCTTTATTTCACCATTTTCGTCAAGGTCATTCACATATACTTTTATCAAAGCATGTATATCAACCTTACCTTCATTGTATGCAATAATAGCTTCCTCAGGTCCATAGAATATAAGACCTTCACCAAGAGCACCCTTACGGATTTTTGTGATATAATATAGTCCAAGAACCATGTCCTGAGAAGGCACGGTAATAGGAGCTCCATTTGCAGGGTTCAGAATGTTATGAGATGCAAGCATCAACATCTGTGCCTCAAGGATAGCTTCATTTCCTAATGGTAAGTGAACAGCCATCTGGTCACCGTCGAAGTCGGCATTGAACGCCGTACATGCTAACGGGTGCAACTGGATCGCTTTACCACCAATCATCTTAGGCTGGAATGCCTGGATACCAAGACGGTGAAGAGTAGGGGCACGGTTGAGCATAACCGGATGTCCTTTCATCACATGTTCCAAGATATCCCATACCACAGGCTCTTTACGATCTACGATCTTCTTAGCCGATTTTACTGTCTTAACGATACCACGCTCGATCAGCTTACGTATAATAAATGGTTTGTACAGCTCAGCTGCCATATCCTGAGGAATACCACATTCGTGCATCTTCAATTCGGGCCCAACGACAATTACCGAACGAGCTGAATAGTCGACACGCTTACCCAACAAGTTTTGACGGAAACGACCTTGTTTACCTTTCAAACTGTCGGATAGTGATTTCAATGGACGATTGGCATCTGTCTTAACTGCACTTGACTTACGTGAGTTGTCAAACAATGAATCGACAGCTTCCTGAAGCATACGTTTTTCGTTACGTAAGATAACTTCGGGAGCTTTGATATCAATAAGTCTTTTCAGACGATTGTTACGTATAATCACACGACGATACAAATCATTCAGGTCGGATGTAGCAAAACGACCTCCATCTAATGGAACCAACGGACGAAGCTCTGGCGGAATTACCGGAACAATTTTTACAATCATCCACTCCGGTTTATTCTTACCTTTCGATCCACGGAACGCTTCTACAACCTGAAGTTGTTTCAATGCCTCGTTCTTACGTTGTTGAGATGTATCTGTGCTTGCCTTATGGCGCAGAGTATTAGCTAATGAATCGAGGTTGATACGAGACAAAAGGTCATAAACAGCCTCAGCCCCCATTTTAGCAATAAACTTGTTAGGATCGGTATCGTCCAACAGTTGATTTTCTTTTGGAAGCTTATCCAGAATATTCAAATATTCTTCTTCTGTAAGAAGGTCTTTATCTGCTATTCCTTCTTCTACTGCCGCACCGGACTGAATCACAACATAACGTTCGTAGTAGATGATAGAATCCAGTTT
Organism: Dysgonomonas sp. Shenzhen-Wh21; assembly: GCF_043392705.1. Classification (NCBI taxonomy): domain Bacteria; kingdom Pseudomonadati; phylum Bacteroidota; class Bacteroidia; order Bacteroidales; family Dysgonomonadaceae; genus Dysgonomonas; species Dysgonomonas sp. Shenzhen-Wh21. The sequence continues at coordinate 10,872 of NZ_JAIXHZ010000109.1, read as the reverse complement.
CTTGGTAGGTATACCTAAAAGATAACCCATTTTGTTTGGCAGCGAACGGAAATACCAGATATGAGCCACAGGAACAACAAGGTGGATATGTCCTGTACGTTCGCGACGAACTTTCTTCTCTGTAACTTCAACACCGCATCGGTCACAAACGATACCCTTATAACGGATTCTTTTGTATTTACCGCAATGACATTCGTAATCCTTTACAGGTCCGAATATACGTTCGCAGAAAAGCCCGTCACGTTCAGGTTTGTAAGTACGATAGTTGATTGTTTCAGGTTTCAAAACTTCACCGCTTGATGCTTCCAGAATTTCTTCAGGAGATGCAAGGCTCACAGTTATTTTTGAAAAGCTACTCTTTACTTTATTTTCTTTTCTAAAAGCCATATACTTTTTTCTTTTAAAAGCTGTAGCTATTAGCCATTAGCCGATAGCTGTTTGTTAGAGTATTTAGAATCCGTCGGCTATCAGCTTAGTTAAAGCCGAAAACCAACGGATAATATGATATTAATCGAGAGAGACACTCAATCCCAAACCACGCATTTCGTGAAGAAGTACGTTTAATGATTCAGGAATACCCGGCTGCGGCATAGGTTCACCTTTTACAATCGCTTCATAAGCTTTTGAACGCCCTATAACGTCATCCGATTTGATTGTCAGAATTTCTCTAAGAATGTGAGCTGCACCGAATGCTTCCAGTGCCCAAACCTCCATTTCTCCGAAACGCTGACCCCCAAATTGAGCCTTACCTCCAAGAGGCTGTTGGGTAATAAGTGAGTATGGTCCGATAGAACGGGCATGCATCTTATCTTCAACCATGTGACCGAGTTTAAGCATATAAATTATACCTACGGTAGCATGTTGGTCAAATTGAATACCTGTTCCTCCATCAATAAGACGGACTTTACCATAACGTGGTACTCCAGCTTTATCTGTCCATTCGTTCAAATCGTCAAGGCTAGCACCATCAAAAATTGGTGTAGCAAACTTAACTCCCAGCTCTTTACCGGCCCAACCCAATACAGTTTCGAAGATCTGACCAAGGTTCATACGTGAAGGCACCCCTAACGGATTCAACACGATATCAACCGGAGTTCCATCCGGCAAGAATGGCATATCTTCCTGACGAACGATACGCGACACGATACCTTTGTTACCGTGACGACCTGCCATCTTATCTCCAACCTGTATCTTACGTTTCTTAGCCACATAAACTTTAGCTATCTGAACTATTCCCGAAGGTAGTTCATCTCCTATAGTGAGGTCGAAACGCTTACGTTTAAGCTCAGCATCAAGCTCTTTATATTTATGTAGGTAGTTTACGATAACATCTCTGATAAGCGCATTTTTGTGCTCATCCGATGTCCAGTTACTTACCTGTATTGATTCGTAATCGATACCATCCAAAGCACTCTTCGTAAACTTAGAGCCTTTACCGATAATATCAACATTCAAATAATCTTTAACACCCTGTGATGGTTTACCTTCGGTCAATACCAATAACTTATCTACTAATATTCCTTTCAGTTTTGCCATCTTTTCTTCATACTCTTCATCTAGTTTAGGAAGCAAAGCTTTGCTCGAAAGTTTTGTCTTACCCTTTTTAGATGCTTTAGAGAACAAGTTTGTTGATACAACAACACCTTTCAATGAAGGAGATGCTTTCAAAGATGCATCTTTCACATCACCGGCTTTGTCTCCAAAGATTGCACGAAGCAGCTTTTCTTCAGGAGAAGGATCAGATTCACCCTTAGGTGTAATCTTACCGATAAGGATATCTCCCGGACTAACACGAGCTCCTACACGGATAATACCTCTCTCATCCAAGTCTTTAGTAGCATCTTCACTTACGTTCGGAATATCGGATGTCAATTCTTCAACACCACGTTTTGTATCACGAACCTCAAGCGCAAACTCTTCTACATGGACAGATGTAAAGATATCTTCGCGAACAACACGTTCGTTCAGAACGATCGCATCCTCAAAGTTGTATCCTTTCCAAGGCATGAAGGCAACCTTCAGATTCTTACCGATAGCCAATTCACCTTTTTCAGTTGAATAACCTTCTGTTAGTATCTGATTCAACACAACTCTGTCGCCTTTTCTACAGATAGGACGAAGGTCGATTGTTGTATTTTGGTTTGTCTTACGGAACTTAGGAATAGAATATGTTTTGATCGCATCGTCAAAAGCCACAAAGTCTTCGTCTGCTGTACGATCGTATTTAATTTTAATCGTATCGGCATCTACAAAGACAACTTCACCTGCACCTTCTGCTACAATCTGAGTACGAGAGTCACGGATAAGCTGACCTTCGATACCGGTTCCTACGATAGGAGATTCGGTACGCATCAAAGGAACAGCCTGACGCATCATGTTCGATCCCATCAGCGCACGGTTGGCATCATCATGCTCCAAGAATGGAATCAACGATGCTGCAATAGAAGCAATCTGAGTTGGAGATACGTCCATCAACTCTACTTCTGATGGCTCAATAACAGGATAGTCTGCATCTTGACGAGCTTTTACACGCATATTGATAAATGATCCGTCATCATTCAACGGAGCATTACCTTGAGCGATAAGCCTGTCTTCTTCCTCTTCGGCTGCAAGATATACGATACCTTCAGACGATAAGTCGACTTTACTATCTGCTACTTTACGATATGGTGTTTCGATAAAACCAAGGTCGTTGATCTTTGCATAAACACAAAGAGAAGATATCAAACCAATGTTTGGACCCTCAGGTGTTTCGATCGGACAAAGACGACCATAGTGTGTATAGTGAACGTCACGCACCTCAAAACCGGCTCTTTCGCGAGAAAGACCACCTGGTCCAAGGGCAGACATACGACGCTTGTGAGTAATTTCAGCCAATGGATTGGTTTGATCCATGAACTGAGACAACGCATTTGTACCGAAGAATGTATTTACGACAGAAGAAATTGTTTTAGCATTGATCAAATCAATCGGCGTAAACACTTCATTATCGCGAACGTTCATTCTTTCACGGATGATACGTGCCATACGGTTAAGACCAACTCCAAACTGATTGAAAAGCTGTTCTCCTACAGTACGTACACGACGGTTGCTCAAGTGGTCGATATCGTCAACGATGGCTTTTGAGTTTATCAACTCGATAAGATATTTGATGATCTCAATAATATCTTCCTTCGTTAAAACACGAATATCTGTACTAGTAGAAAGTCCCAGTTTCTTATTCAGCCTGTAACGTCCTACTTCTCCCAAATCGTAACGTTTTTCAGAAAAGAAAAGGTTATTAATAACCTCACGAGCACTTGCATCATCAGCAGGCTCTGCGCTACGCAATTGTCTGTAGATATGACGAACGGCGTCTATTTCCGAGTTACTTGGGTCTTTTTGTAATGTATTGTATATAATTGCAAAGTCAGAAATATTCTGAGACTCTTTGTGCAATAATATAGAAGATACACCCGAATCGAGTATCAAATCCAGATGATCTTTTTCCAGAATAGTTTCACGTTCAAGAATAACTTCGTTACGTTCGATAGATGTTACCTCACCGGTATCCTCATCCACGAAGTCTTCCATCCAGGTTCTAAGAATTCTGGCAGCAAGTTTACGGCCTGCTATCTTTTTTATATTTTGTTTATTAACTTTTACCTCTTCTGCCAGATCGAATATTTCGAGGATATTTCTATCACTCTCAAAACCGATAGCACGAAGGAGCGTAGTTACAGGTAATTTCTTTTTACGGTCAATATATGCATACATGACATTATTGATGTCTGTAGCAAATTCAATCCATGAACCTTTGAAAGGAATGATACGTGCCGAATACAATTTAGTACCATTAGCATGCATTGTTTGTCCGAAAAATACGCCCGGCGAACGGTGCAACTGCGAAACAACAACACGCTCGGCACCATTGATCACGAATGTACCTTTTTGGGTCATGTATGGTATCAACCCCAAATAAACATCCTGAATAACCGTGTCAAAGTCTTCATGATCGGGGTCGGTACAATAAAGTTTAAGTTTTGCTTTTAGAGGAACACTATACGTCAATCCTCTGTCGATACACTCTTCGATTGTGTAACGCGGCGGATCGATAAAGTAGTCCAAAAATTCTAATACAAAATTGTTTCGTGTATCAGCTATAGGAAAGTTTTCTGCAAAAACTTTGTATAGACCTTCTTTCTTCCTCTTTTCGGGAGGAGTATCAAGTTGTAAAAAGTCGCGGAATGACTTTAGCTGCACTTCAAGAAAATCCGGATAAGGTAGCGGATTTTTGATTGAAGCGAAATTGACTCTTTGATTTGTATTTATTGAAGACATGGAATATCCAGTTTTGATGAACTTATTATTTTTGACGTAAAAAGGTTAAGAACCTTCACAACGAAGGTTCCTAACCAAAGTATCCTTTGACAGGACTGTTTTTACTTAAGTTCAACTTCAGCTCCTGATTCTTCTAATTGTTTTTTCAATGCTTCTGCTTCATCTTTAGTTACTCCTTTTTTAAGTTCACCAGGAGCAGCATCAACTAGATCTTTAGCTTCTTTCAAACCAAGTCCTGTTAGTTCTTTAACAGCTTTAACAACTTGCAATTTGTTTGCACCTGCTGATTTCAAGATTACATCGAAAGATGTTTTTTCTTCTACAGCTTCTGCAGCTGGACCTGCAGCCGGACCTGCAACTGCAACAGCAGCAGCGGCTGGTTCAATACCATATTCAGTTTTTAGAATTTCAGCTAATTCGCTAACTTCTTTCACTGTCAAATTTACTAGTTGTTCTGCAATAGCTTTGATATCTGCCATTTTTGTATAAATTAAAATTGTTATTATTCTTTTTTAAATGAATTATCGTTTCGATAATGTTTCTAATACACCATGAATGGTATTACCACCCGATTGAAGGGCTGAGATAACATTCTTGGCTGGAGATTGAAGCAACATGATAACATCGCCGATAAGTTCGTTCTTGCTCTTGATGTTTTCTAATGCGCTCAAATTTTCCGCACCTATGTAGAAGCTTTCTTGTACATAAGCAGCCTTAAGCGAAGGAATTCCTTCTTTCTTGTACTTAGCGATCAGTTTAGCCGGTGCATTAGCAGAATTGGAAAACATCACTGCAGTATTTCCTTTCAAAACTGAATGTAGTTCCGAATAGTCACCTTCAAGTGTATCCAATGCTTTCTGCAACAGGGTATTCTTTACGACCATTAATTTAATTTCTTGCTTTGCGCACTCTCTTCTCAATTCGCTGGTTTTAGTCGAATTAAGAGTAGCGATATCAGCAAGATAGAAATTGTCGTAACCTTTGATTGTCGCCGCTATAGTTTCTATGATAGTACTTTTATCTTCCTTTCTCATAATGTTTCAGTCAATTTTGATTAATTTTCTACTGATTTAGGGTCTATTTTTACACCCGGACTCATAGTACTTGAAAGACAAACACTTTTCACATAAGTTCCTTTAGCTGCAGTCGGTTTCAGTTTGATAAGCGTAGAAATAAATTCTCTTGCATTATCTCTGATCTGATCTGAAGTAAAAGATACTTTACCTATAGAAGCATGAACGATACCTGCTTTATCAACTTTAAAGTCGATTTTACCTGATTTCACTTCAGTTACAGCTTTAGCAACGTCCACAGTCACAGTTCCGCTCTTAGGGTTAGGCATCAGACCACGAGGTCCAAGTACACGCCCCAAAGCTCCAACTTTACCCATGATAGCAGGCTGAGTGATGATAACATCAATATCAGTCCAACCACCTTTTATCTTTTCGATATATTCATCCAAACCTACATAGTCTGCACCAGCTTCTTTAGCTGCAGCTTCTGCATCCGGAGAACATAATACCAAAACTCTTACTTGTTTTCCTGTTCCATGAGGAAGAGATACTACACCTCTCACCATCTGGTTAGCTTTACGTGGGTCTACACCTAAGCGTACATCCAAATCGACAGATGAGTCGAATTTTGTAGTTGTTATCTCTTTTACAAGAGCTGATGCTTCAGTCAGTGTATATAATTTCCCTGCTTCAATTTTGCTGAAAGCTAACTTCTGATTTTTTGTAAGTTTACCCATTATCAATTGAAGTTTAATTATTTAACATCAGGGAAAGCCCCTTTTACAGTAATACCCATACTTCTTGCTGTACCAGCAACCATCTTCATGGCAGATTCTACGGTAAAACAGTTCAGGTCAACCATTTTGTCTTCAGCGATAGCTTGTACTTGATCCCAAGTAATTTCTGCTACCTTCTTACGATTTGGTTCTGCTGATCCACTCTTTGTTTTAGCAGCTTCAAGTAACTGAATTGCTACAGGTGGTTGTTTTACAATAAAATCAAAAGACTTATCAACATAGTAAGTAATTACCACTGGTAATATTTTACCTGCCTTGTCTTGAGTTCTGGCATTAAATTGCTTACAGAAATCCATGATATTGATACCTTTAGAACCTAAAGCAGGCCCTACCGGAGGAGATGGATTTGCTGCACCGCCTTTAATCTGTAACTTTAATTGTCCAGCAATTTCTTTAGCCATTTTTGTTTTTAATTTTTAGTTTTGTTAAAACTTAAATAGAACATCCAGAGTGCGTAACCAGTCCTTATTGCTCTTTTTCAACTTGCATGTAATTCAATTCGAGAGGAGTTTTCCTTCCAAATATCTTTACCATCACCTTGAGTTTCTTTTTCTCAGCGTTCACCTCTTCAATAATGCCAGAAAAACCAGAGAAAGGACCATTTGTTACTTTCACGTTTTCTCCAACAAAATATTGAATATCCAAACCTACTTCCTGCTCATCCAGTTCGTCCATTGTACCTAATATCCGATTTACTTCAGATTGGCTCAGCGGTTGTGGATTAGTAGTATTCGGTAAAAAACCTGCAACGAAATTAATGTTACGAAGTTCATGGATCACTTCACCTACGAGTGCAGCCTCAATCAATATGTAGCCGGGAAGATAAGCTCTTTCTTTAAGAACCTTCTTTCCGTTACGCATAATATAAGTTTTCTCTGTAGGAATAAGAACTTGAGAAATATACTTCCCTAAGTCAGTTTTCTTTATCTCTGATTCAAGATATTCTTTGACTTTATTTTCTTTTCCACTAACAGCACGCAGAACGTACCATTTCTTTTCGATTTCAGTCATAGTTTTTTGACAAGATAAAGATTACAACAGACCATAAAGCAACTTAACCGCTCTATCAAACACCGAATCAACACCCCACACAACCAATGCCATAATAATGGAAGCGATCATGACAATAACTGCACTGCTGGTCAATTCCGGACGAGAGGGCCAAGAAACCTTATATACAAGTTCGTTATAAGAATCTTTAAAATAGTTAATTATTTTTTTCATCACTCCTGTTTGAGTTTAGCACGGGCGGAGAGATTCGAACTCCCGACATTTGGTTTTGGAGACCAACGCTCTACCACTGAACTACGCCCGTATATTAAAGTCGGTTATATTGCAAACCGACTTTAGGTTTTATAGAAATTATTAAGATAAAATTTCTGTAATCTGACCAGCACCTACTGTACGTCCACCTTCACGGATAGCGAAACGAAGACCTACGTTACAAGCAACTGGGTAAATCAATTCTACTGTGATTGTTACGTTATCACCAGGCATTACCATGTCTGTTCCTTCTGGAAGAGAGATTTCACCTGTTACGTCCAATGTACGTAGATAGAACTGAGGACGATATTTGTTGTGGAATGGAGTGTGACGTCCACCTTCTTCTTTCTTCAAGATATAAACCTCAGCTTTGAATGTAGTGTGAGGAGTGATTTTACCTGGGTGAGTAATAACCATACCACGTTTGATTTCTTCTTTATCGATACCACGAAGAAGAAGACCTACGTTGTCACCGGCTTGTCCGTCGTCAAGAATCTTACGGAACATTTCTACTCCTGTTACAACTGATTTTTTAGCTTCAGCTCCAAGACCGATGATTTGAACTTCTTCACCAGTTTTGATCTTACCAGTTTCGATACGACCTGTTGCTACAGTACCACGACCTGTGATAGAGAACACGTCTTCAACCGGCATCAAGAATGGTTTATCAACATCACGTGGAGGAAGTGGAATCCAAGTATCAACAGCATTCATAAGCTCCATTACTTGGCTAACCCAAGGTTCAACACCGTTCAAAGCACCAAGTGCAGATCCACGGATAACTGGAGTATTATCTCCGTCGAATTCGTAGAATGAAAGAAGTTCTCTCATTTCAAGTTCTACCAATTCTAGCATTTCTTCGTCATCAACGATATCACATTTGTTCATGAAAACAACCAATCTTGGTACGTTTACCTGACGTGCAAGAAGGATGTGCTCACGAGTTTGAGGCATAGGACCATCAGTAGCAGCTACAACGATGATAGCACCGTCCATCTGAGCAGCACCAGTAACCATGTTCTTTACGTAGTCGGCGTGTCCTGGACAGTCAACGTGAGCATAGTGACGGTTAGCTGTTTCGTATTCTACGTGAGAAGTATTGATTGTAATACCACGTTCTTTTTCTTCAGGAGCGTTATCGATAGAGTCGAATGAGCGTGCTTGAGAAAGACCTTTGTCAGCCAATACTTTAGTGATAGCAGCAGTCAAAGTAGTTTTACCGTGGTCAACGTGACCGATTGTACCGATATTTACGTGCGGTTTCGCCCGGTTAAAATGTTCTTTTGCCATAATTAATCTTCTATTATTTAGTTAAATGTATATATTTAATTCAATTTTGAATCTTGTATCCCCGTTAGAGCCCATGACGGGATTTGAACCCGTGACCTCTTCCTTACCAAGGAAGTGCTCTACCACTGAGCTACATTGGCTTAAATCTCAAAATCTTGCTCCAAATTAAACAATTCTCCGTACTTAAAAACAAGAGATATTATTATTAAAGCAAAAGTAATGGAAATTAAAGTGAAGAAATATCCAAATCTATTGATTCATAGCTTTTTCAAAACTTCTTTTTCCTTATAGCTTGAGCCTCTTGTCGGATTCGAACCAACGACCCCGAGATTACAAATCACGTGCTCTGGCCAACTGAGCTAAAGAGGCTAAAAGTCTAATAATTATCGCCATCTCGCTTTTTACACAGCGAAACGGCGACAAAATTAGATATTTTTTTTTAGAATCGCAACACTTTATAGATTTATTTTCCCTTGTGTTTTCTTTTGATTGTGTATTTAGCTTCAACTAGCTTAGTGCCAATTTCATGAACATTGCTATTTTATTTAGCCTGAGCCTTCTCTTTTACCTTAAGCACTTGCTTTTCCAAAGCTTCTATACTCTGAGCAACAGCCTCCTCAAAGCTATCGGCAGTCTTATTGGCAAACAACTCTCCATTTTTTATATTCAATTTAACCGAAGCCTCTTTATTATTGGCTACTTCCGGCTTCACGACTTTCAATATAACTTCTGCATCTACAATCTGATCTGTAAATTTATCCAATTTTGATATTTTTTTCTCAATAAACTCTTTCAGTTGTACTGACGCATCAAAGTGCACCGATTGAATTACAATATTCATAACTAATCCTCCTTTACTTTTTAAGCTCTTGGGTGAGCTTTGTTATAAATTCTCTTTAATTCTTCAAACGAAGTATGTGTGTATATTTCTGTAGCAGCCAAGCTTGCATGACCAAGCAACTCCTTTACTGCATTAATATCCGCTCCATTATTGAGCATGCCCGTTGCAAACGAATGTCGAAGAACATGAGGGCTAACCTTAGCCAGAGTTTCTATTTGCTGTAAATTAGAAGTCACAATACGATGCACCAACATCGGATAAAGCGGCTCTCCATTATTCTTAACAAATAAGTAACCTGATTGGTTTCCTACTTCTTTATTTCGCACTGCAATATATTGCTCAAGAGACTGCTTCACGCCATCACTAAAAGGAATCAGACGCTGCTTATTGCGCTTCCCTGTAACCTGTATGGTTTCGGAAGAGAAATCGACATCAACATCTTTCAATCCTATTAATTCTGCCCGACGGATTCCGGTAACATAAAACAACTCTATTATAATATGATCTCGCAACGATTTGAATGAGTCTCCGTAATCCCCCTCATCCAGTACCTTCTCCATATCTGCACTGTTAGCAAAAGCAGGAATTGGCCGACCAACTTTCGGGCCATTTACTTTACTGGCTGGATTTACGGTTACTTCTCCTATTCTCTGCAAATATCTGTAAAACGATTTCACTGCGCTTAGCTTACGGTTTACAGAACGGGCTGAGATTTTCCTCTCCATCATAGAAACGATCCACATGCGAATAATATCTCTATCTACATGCTTTATGTCGGTATCATAAAAATGCTCGGCAAGAAACGCTACGAACTGACTGAGGTCTTCAGAATAAGAAATCTCCGTATGTAAAGAATAGTTCTTTTCATAACGGAGATACCTGATATATTTTTCTATCAACAGCATCATTCGAGAAACATTCTATCTTGAATGACGAAGTTAATAATATTATGCGAAATTGGCAATACTTCTTTTACTCTTCCATACGGTGCATCTTCTGCACATAAACTGCATGAAGTTTGTTTGCTCTCTTCACTACAGAAGGCTTTTGGAATTCCTGACGTCTTCTAAGTTCTTTAACAACACCTGTTTTTTCGTATTTTCTTTTAAATTTCTTTAGGGCTCTTTCGATATTTTCCCCTTCTTTCAATGGAACAATAATCATAATTATTCTTTAGTTTTTATTTGTTTTCTTATTTAATTTTAAACTTTATAAGCGAAATTTCATTCGCTATGATTGCAATAATTGCATTATCAAGAGAATTCTGTTGTATAAATCAATCTTCTGAACATTGCTTCAGTAAAGCAATATCATACAACAGAATTCTCTTGATAATGCAATTATTGCA
>NZ_JAIXHZ010000108.1:0-7418 GCF_043392705.1 Dysgonomonas sp. Shenzhen-Wh21 | reverse complement strand
AAAAGGGCTAACACCATCTCCCAAATATACAAGAGTAAAAGATCCGTCTGAAGCCTCTTTACGCCTTATCTCGTTCAAGCCCAATGCTTTTTTATAAAAACTGATGCTTTTATCCAAATCTGTTACATTTATATTGAAATGATCAAATCTTCCTTTTATTTCCATAATTCTTTTTCTTTTAATAAGAATACAAATATAATATGATTAAAATAAACGGTTGACTTTATCTCTTGTCTTTTGATAATCTTTTACATGTAGATTATTATAAAGATTTGATTTACATACCTCTAATTTATTTAAGCACTAAAAAAATGAAAACTTTTGAAATAAAGTCTTTTTCTTTTTATAAAAAGTACTATCTTTGCACTCGCTTAAAAGCAAAAGGTGAGGTCCCGTAGCTCAGCTGGATAGAGCAACAGCCTTCTAAGCTGTGGGTCAAGCGTTCGAATCGCTTCGGGATCACAATACAGCAATTATAAATAGCTATATATCACAAGATGTATAGCTGTTTTTTTAGAAGACTATAGTGAGTATATACCAGAGATTTATTACAACATTTTATTGCAAACTTTTACGCTTGATTTATTAAACTATCTACATAGCACAAGCGATACTATATATTGAAGACATAAATAACAAGAGAAAAAGAGATGAGACATGTTCACAAACAACAAACCAAATTTATTTTGCATCATTAAATAGATCTGTTACAGAAGACATCAACAGTCTAATTATAAATAAGATAAGAATAAACAAAAAAAATATCTCCTGTTAAGAGATATTTAATTAATTACAAAATTAGAAAATAAATTGAATTTAAGTAATTAAAAGGCGTAAAAAAGAAAAAGGCATAATCTGCAATATGGTCATAAATTTAATTTAGATAGATCTACAAAAACATATAATACACGTTATCAATATATTACATATTTAGATATATCTCTTAACAGGAGATATACCCTATACGATAAATTTTGCCTTTGCTCTATACATTACATTTGTTGATTAATCAGAAAAATCAATGAGATAGCAAACTTTAGAAAAATAAATTATAGCATAATGTTTCTTTTCCACTCCAGACATTTACACGAACTATATATACCCATACAAAAGTTTCAATACCCTATAAAACGGGGTAACCATTTGTTTGTCTTTAATTTGTTTGTCTTTAATATTTGTTGTCATCCCATTTATTTTCAACCGCCGCTTGGGAAAGTATTCGGAAGAGAATATAGGGTATTGAAGTTTTTATACGGGATAGAATTATATAAGCAAAAAATGAGTGATTAAATATTTCATTATAAAACTAAAACATTTACTAAATGAAACCAACAAACTTCAAACTAAACAGAAGCAAACAGAAAACATTATTCATAGTTATAATGTTAGGAGCTTCTTCCTTATTACGTGGCCAGGTAACCATCGGTTCGGGATATGAACCAAATTCAAATGCATTACTCGATTTACAGGAGAATTCCGACCACAGTTCTACAAAGGGGTTACTGCTACCACGCGTTTCACTTTCATCAACAACATCGTTTTCTCCTTTGCTAGATCATGTCGCGGGGATGACTGTGTATAACACCGCTACGACGAACGATGTAAGCCCCGGATATTATTATAATGATGGGACTAAATGGATAAAACTTTTTGCGGAAGTTTCAGCAGTTACACCTAAATTCTTTTATATGCCATCTATTGTGCTACCGACAGATACCGCAGATCCATCTTACAATTCAGCTACACAAGAGTTTACTGTTGATTTATATACTCTTTACAGAGAACAATTCGAACTGACTAATTCAGCTTCGTCTATCAAGGGTGCGGGTGCAACAACTTTACCTGTGTTAGCAAGTAATGACTTAGAGTATTTCATTCCTTATTATGACAATACGGTTTTCCAGAATATCACATTGAGTAATACAGGGATTTTGAAATACAAACTTTTCGCACAATTTACTTATTCCGAAAAAACGTTTATGAACATTGTTTTTAAGGTTAAATGACAATAGTTTGTACAAAATAAAGATTAGTAAATTATGAAAATATTTTATGCATTAATATTTTGCGTATGCACCATTTCTGCATTTGCGCAAAACAATATAGTAAAGGATGCAAAACAAGAGACTAATGGAAATTATTGGTTTCGTAGTGTCACAATAAATGTTCGTAACTATGAGACTAAAGCTGAAGTATTGACGCATACCTTTAATGACACCACATCTCTAGATGGGATAAACAAGCTGCCATTTCCCATTCACCCCATATTCTTATCGGTATATATACAATCGGGAAAGCTAGCTGCTTGTACTTTGTGGAACAACCTCGCGGAATATAATGTAATCAATGAGGGAATGTTATTATTGCCAGCTAAAGAATCTGAGAAGGAAATAGAACCAAAACCAGAAGATAATTTTTCTTCGCCATATTCCTTGTCTCCTCTGTACTCTTTGACTATAGAAGGAAACACTGCAACATTTACTTTTCCAGAGATTTATGGAAATAGTGATTATAACTTTCCATTAGAGGGTACATTGACTATTGTTCTTGTTAAAGACGAATCTTATAAAAATATATTATGACAAAAAGAATTATTTATATATTCTCTTGTTTGTGTATAAGTTTACTTAGCTCGTCACAAATTGGAGCACAGACTTGTAGTCCCAACTTCACTGTAAGTACACAAATAAAGAATTCTACCTGTTTGTCGAATGGAGAAATAACCGTAACATTAGGGGGAGATACCACAAATATTTTTAATGTGCAATACGGACTTAGTTCTGAAGGCGGTTTTTCTATAAATCCTCAAAGTGATCATGTGTTGCGAAATATACCTCCCGGCACATATCAGCTGACTGTTCGAGCTTTTTGTAAAATAGACAGTGAGTATAGTACGGTTAAAAATCTCTCAAATCTGGTTGTAGGAGGTAATTACAAAGTGCCGGAAGTATCGCTTAATTCTGATGTATCACGTAAATCATATCTAGGATGTGGTACAGGTATTATTGCGCTGAATGTTACCAATGGCAGTGGAAATTTTGAGTTTACGATTACCTCGGCACCCGCAGGGGTTGCTACTCCGCAGACGGTGACGCCCACAAAGAGTGGTAATGTTTACACATTTCCTAACAAAAATTACCCTGCAGGGAATTACACCGTACAAGTAAATGACGGATGTTATACCTCAGTAAGAGATTTTACATTGGGTACTATTTCTGGATTTCCTACTTTTAGTAACCTTACTCAGACTGCTTTTCTCCCCGATTTGGATAATACTCAAGGTTCATGTGGATATGTAAAATGGACTGCCTCTTCTAATGAAATATTGGCTAATCTTGATTATAAAAGATATTATAACGATAGAATGTATGAAATAGGAGCAGCTCCCGCCGGACAGATACCAACCCAATGGTCAGACTGGAACAGTACTGCCTCTGGCGGAATGTTATTGAATATATCTCCTTATAATATAGCTCATTTTTATTCATCAAATAGTCTTGCTATTTATATACGATTGAAAGGTTGTAATGACATTTACAAAAGCTTCACTACGAATATAAAAAAACCTACCTATTTCACTTATTCTATGCGTGATCGCAATTGCAATAACTATACATATACCGTAAGACCATGGACAGATTATGATGGATTATTTTGTTATCCATTAAATATTGTAGTAAAAAAAACAACAGGGGGAGATATCGTTTATAATAATCCGAACTGGTTGAACAGCGTCAATTCGAATGATATAATGACATTAGAGTATGATACTCAGTATACAGTTACGTGTACAGATCAAAATGGAACAGTAGTCACGAGTTCTATTTCCGCTATAAACCGGAACATTTCATTTTCAACCAATAGATTTGATTGTGATAGTTATCAACTAGTTTATTATCTACCAACCGGAACCCATAAGTGTATACCTGTTGAGGTGACTATTACCGACCCCAATAATGTGGTGGTATGTACCCAAACCCTAACTAATACTGCAACTAATTATTCTTGCCCTTTAGAGTATGGAAAAACATATACATTCACCGCAGTTTATGCAGATGGATTTACTTATACTACTACACGTAATATAGCATCCACACTACCTACAAGTTATGCATTGAGTACAAGTAGTTCATACGACGATAAATGTACTGTAGATAAAGGACGCTTATATATATACGCAAATGCAGGCTGGCCAATAGGAACGACTTTAACAATAACAGGACCGACTGGATATGTTTCACAATCGGCAACAATGACAGCGTCATCTGCCTCTTATACTATGCCTGCAACAAACTTACCTCCGGGAACTTACACTCTCACAGTGAATCATGGTTGCGGAAATCCTATCGTCTCGACCTTCAATAATCCGGGGATATATAACTATAAAGACCTTGGATATACTAGTCAACAAACTTGTTCGGGGATGAAAATAACTCCAACGGGTACTATAACATATAAACGTAATCCTACAACTACATATTACCGCTTAACTAGTGGTCCTACGGGATATGATAAAACAGTAATTGCACCCGGCGGATCCTTTACTTTCTCTGCACCGGGAACTTATGTGCTAGGTATATTAACAGATAATAATTCTGCCGCTTGTGTTATTGGTGATACAACGATTGTTTATACAGCTCCACCATTAGATCTCGACCCTAAGGCTACTTCGGCATATGTATGTGTAGGAGGAACAACTGGAAATATTTCGGTGAAAACGATGAATGGAGTTGCTCCTTATACCTATCAGTTGTGGAATGCAGATAATACAGTGAAGATATCAGGTGTTGCAGATATAACAACCAGCGGCACTGCTCATTTTACTTACGGACTAGCAGATGAAACTTATACAATTCGTATCAACGACCAATGTGGAAACGCATTTAAGCTGTATTGTTCCTCCTGTACAAATCGGATTTGAACTCGCATATACTATTTTTGCGGTCTCTAGGTTTGATATCATTATCTGCTGCTTAAATGCATAACTCTGGGGAGCACTAATTATACATGGACAGGACCTAATGGTTTTACTTCTGATATGCAGAATCCGACTATTAGCAATGTAGATACAAATATGACAGGTTGGTATAAAGTATCGGTTACACCTGAGTTTTGTGGTATAGCGAAACTCGATAGCATACATGTTACAGTGACACCACCTTTGCTACCCACACCGAGTACTGCAGATCAATCTTTAGAGGTATGTGTACGAGAACAAGTAACTTTAACGGCAGAAGTGACAGGTGGAGAGGGATTCTATACCTATCAATGGCAATCGAGTACGGATGGCATATCTTGGTTTAATATAGCCGGAGCTGTCAGTGCTTCTTATATTCCTCCGACACAAATAAGATCAGGAACATATTATTATCGCAGAATAACCTCCGACACGACTTGCGGTACAGCCTACAATCTGATAAAAGTAAATGTAAAGGGTTGCTACATACTTGTAAATCCAAATATACGCAGTAAAATAGAGCGATAAAAAGACGGGACTTTCTGACCTTAGCCCGAATAAAACTACATATTTAAAGATGCAGAGTAAATAGTCTTTTTCTATTTACTCTGCTTTTATATCATTAAATAATACCAGCGATTTTTTGTCTATTATTTGATATTAAGAATATAAAGGTATTATCAATAGGTATTAGCTGTATATAAAAAGAGTATGCTCAAAAAACAAACATACTCTTTTCACTTATAAATCAAGAAAGCACGATATAAAGGACTGGTATTATAAGCCCCAGTAGTAGGTACCATTTGCCCCGTCCACTAATACCATTTTTCCCTTTTACCATAATAAGACCTGACAAGGCAAAGAAAATGAGAGATACGGCAAAGAAATCTGCCATTACACTCCAGCCCTTTACTTTATTGTAATGAAGCTTATTTATCCAATAAACGAACTGTCGTTTGCTATGCTTTTCGTAATCCAGCATTCCTCTTTCTGAATTGTAAACGCCGACTCCACCGTCTAGCATCAATCTAAGATGCTGGTCATCTATCGATAGAACTTTCCGCAAAGGCGGAACATCTTTCCTATCGCTCCACCAATATGTCAACTCTTGCGAATTGAGTCCTTTTTCAGCTTGAAGAGTTATCTCTTCGGTATGAAAAGCCGGGTCTTTTCCGTTCATATGATTCAATAGAATTCCTGAAATCGCATATACAAGACTGACACCAACCATCAGAAATCCTAAGTCTCTATGAATAACCCTTGCCAAACGGCGCAATGTTCTACTGCTCGACGATACTGAATTCTTCTCCATCTAAATAGTAAATGGCGTAATAATCTTTATTGTTTTTCTTCATCCAATCACGCATCTCGCTAATATTAGCAAGTTCGGCCTGGCAAGTTTCAGCAGAACCGTCTTCCTTCACTTTCTTTTCGTTTACATCTTTTTCGTACTGATCTATATATTCTTTTGTCAAGCGACGTTCTTTTAACACTCCGGTGATTGCTAATTCAGATCCTACCAATTCGCGATTGAAACCTCCTATATTTCCTTTAGCTTCGACCCGCATAGATACATTTTCGTTATCACCTACAATAAAACAACGTTTGCCCGAATGCTTACATGTGTGCGTTACACTACCTTTAACTATTACTTTTTTATTTACTAATTGGTCTGCCTCAGCCAATAAGCTATCTAATGGATACATGGAAAGATCTGATACTTGAGCTACAGACGTCGAATCAGCATCACTCCCTTTGTTTTCTGTGTTCTTGCTTGTGCAAGAGACTAAACAAATAGCCATATAGGCTAATAACATAATTTTTTTCATATACTTTATTTATTTTTTGAATTAGGCAAGATTAACAAGGCTACTAAGCCCGCTATACCGGTTAAAAAGATATATATTCCATTAAAAATTTTCCTTTTAGGAGAACCCGTTATAAAAATAACTGTCAAGAATGCTATAATTAGATTTACTGCAAAGCCATAAATCCCTATATAGTGAAAATAGGGTTGTATATAGCTAGTCTCTGATTTTTCGAGAGTTAAATATACAGGAAATGTCCATTTAGAAACAGCATCCCATCTACCGGGTGTACGATCAATAGTATGCTCTCCAATTCTTTTTAGGGTTTCGGCATCTAGTGCATAAATCTTTTTAGCAAAAGGTGTTACGACGGAAACAGTCCAATCGAACATGTTGCCCATCAAGATTACTTCGTCCTTTTGCATATCTATCGGATCTATATCCAATTTCACTGTCTTATAATTAGCTCCATCATTTTCGATAATAAATAGTTCACCTTGTTTGCTGAAAAGAAATCCATAAAATCTTTTATCGGCAACTTCCAGCATCGAGAAATATGAAGCCTGTATCTTTTCACCTATTTTGTGTTGGATGCTAACAATCAATTATTCCATATGAAGATGGTTAACAATCGTCCTTATATAAAGAATACA
>NZ_JAIXHZ010000107.1:0-4316 GCF_043392705.1 Dysgonomonas sp. Shenzhen-Wh21 | reverse complement strand
TCTGATACCACCAAGCCCATAAATACAAAGATTACGGAGTAGAGATTTAGATGGTGATTCAGCTCTGTATTTTACTCCTTTCAGGGCAAGAGGTATCAGAAATATAATGATAAGGGCATTGAATATAATCGCACTTAAAATTGCATTTTCGGGAGAAGACAAACCCATAATATTCAATACCGACAAAGCTCCTTTACCTGATATTCCGGCATATAATGTAACAGCTATTGCCGGAATGATTGCAAAATATTTAGCTACATCATTGGCTATACTGAATGTAGTTAATGCACCGCGGGTCATAAGCAATTGTTTCCCTACCTCTACCACCTCTATCAGCTTAGTCGGGTTGCTATCCAGATCGACCATATTTCCTGCTTCCCGTGCCGCTTGTGTGCCGCTACTCATAGCTATGCCAACATCCGATTGGGCAAGAGCAGGAGCATCATTTGTGCCATCACCGATCATTCCCACCAGATGACCGCTCGATTGCTCTTCTCTTATTTTTCGAAGTTTGTCTTCCGGTTTTGCTTCTGCCAAAAAATCATCTACTCCGGCTTCTGCTGCAATGGCGGCGGCCGTTAACGGGTTGTCTCCGGTAATCATCACTGTTTTTATTCCCATTCTGCGCAATTGAGTAAAGCGTTCTTTAATACCCCCTTTCACAATGTCTTTCAGGTGTATAATACCTAACACCTTGTTATCTCTTGCTACTATTAGGGGAGTGGCTCCCTGTTGTGCCAACTCATCAGACTTCTGTTTTATATCTTCAGGAAAGAATCCGTTATTGTTAAAAACGAAAGAACGTATCGCATCTACAGAGCCTTTTCTTATTTTTTGTATCTTTCCATCAACAGTTATATCTACACCACTCATTCGGGCTTGTGCGGTGAAAGGGATAAATTCGGCTTCTATACCCGCAAGGTCACGCCCTCGAATATTAAACTTTTCTTTAGCCAAAACTACAATCGAACGTCCCTCGGGTGTTTCATCGCTCAGAGAAGATAGTTGTGCCACATTGGCTATTTCATTTAAGCTAACACCTTCGGTGGGAATAAAATTGGTTGCCATACGATTTCCCAAAGTGATTGTTCCTGTTTTATCCAGCAACAATACATCCACATCACCTGCGGCTTCTATTGCACGTCCGCTGGTGGCTATTACATTATGCTTCATAAGCCTGTCCATGCCGCTGATACCAATAGCACTCAGCAATCCTCCGATAGTCGTAGGGATAAGGCAGACCAAAAGGGCAATTAGTACAGGTAAACTCAAATTGTTGGATTGCGGTAGTCCTGATGCGTGTAGACTATACCCGAAAAAAGAAGGTAGTGTAGCCACAGCAAGAAGAAAAACAATAGAAAGTCCCGAAAGTAAAATAGTCAAGGCAATCTCGTTTGGTGTTTTCTGCCGTTTTGCTCCTTCCACTAATGCGATCATCCTATCGATAAATGTGTGTCCCGCATCGGAGGTTATTCTAATAATAATCTTGTCGCTTAGTATCTTTGTTCCTCCAGTCACTGCATTTCGGTCGCCTCCGCTTTCTCGGATTACAGGAGCCGATTCTCCGGTTATTGCCGACTCATCTACGGTTGCTATTCCTTCTATGACTTCGCCATCGGATGGAATAATATCCCCGGTTTCGCAGATTACAACATCATCTTTTTTCAAATTTTCGGCAGCTACAATTTCTTCCCTTCCATCTTTCAGAAGGCGGGCTTTAGTCCGGGAACGATTGGCTTTCAGACTCTCTGCCTGAGCTTTGCCTCTCCCTTCGGCAATAGCTTCCGAGAAATTAGCGAATAAAACGGTTATCCATAGCCATAATGCTATTTGTAAGTTAAAAGTAGAGAATACTCCGTCTATCGTGCCTTCCAAAACAATGATGGTTGTAAGCAAAGCCCCGATAGCAACAATAAAAATAACCGGATTTTTGATTAATAAACTTGGATTTAATTTGATAAAGGACATTTTGATAGCCTCTATCAATATTTTTTTATCTAAGAAACTTTTATTTTGACTTTTCATTATTTTGGCGTTTTAAAATAGAACTCCGTTTTGCATTAGTATATGGTCTACAATTGGCCCTAACGACAAAGCAGGGAAAAATGTCAGACCACCAACTATGATAATAATTGATATAAGTAATCCTACAAACAATAGATTATCAGTTCGAAACGTACCTTGAGACACCGGGATGATTTTCTTTTGAGCAAGGCTTCCTGCTATCGCAAGCACAGGAATAATAATACCGAACCGCCCGATAAGCATCCCCAAAGCTATCAGGAGATTATAGAAAACGGTAGATGCATTGAGTCCTGCAAAGGCACTACCATTATTGCCTGCGGAAGAAGTGAAGGCATACAGTATTTCTGATAATCCATGTGAGCCTCCATTATTCAGGCTCGACAGTCCTTGCGGAATAGAACATGCAATAGCTGAAAATAATAGAATAACAATAGAAGGGCTAAGTATTGCTATAAGTGCCATTTTCACTTCAAAAGCTTCTATTTTTTTACCCAAATATTCAGGAGTACGACCAACCATAAGACCTGCAATAAATACAGTGAGTATAATAAATATGACAATACCATATAAGCCTGCACCTGCTCCGCCATAAACGACTTCACCCAACATCATATTTATCATGGCTACCATTCCCGAAAGAGGAGTGAGGCTGTCATGCATGGCGTTGACCGATCCATTAGATGCAGCAGTTGTGACTGTTGACCATAGCACACTATTTGTTATTCCAAAGCGGGTTTCTTTCCCTTCCATATAAGCGATATTGTGCCATGCCTCGGATTGGTGGAATTCAGAATACAAAGAGACAAAAAGACCAGCTCCAAATAAAATAAACATAGCTGTAAATATCGCCCAGCCTTGTTTTTGTGATTTCACCATTTTACCGTAAGTGTATGTCAAAGCCGCAGGGATGAGCAAAATGGATAAAAGTTGCAGAAAGTTGGAAAAAGGTGTCGGGTTTTCAAACGGATGGGCACTATTAGTCCCAAAGAAGCCACCTCCATTTGTACCCAACTGTTTGATTGCAATTTGAGATGCTGCTGGACCTTGTGGTATAACTTGTGTATTTCCTTGCAGGGTTGTGACATGGGTGTAACTATCAAAATTCTGGATTACTCCTTGTCCAGCCAATAAAACTGCAAGTAGTATGGATAAAGGAAGTAAGATATAGAGTGTAGAACGGGTGATGTCTACCCAGAAATTGCCTAGTACATCTGTTGTCTTCCCTTTTATTCCACGTATTAGAGCTGTCAAAACAGCAATCCCTGTTGCTGCGCTTAAGAAGTTTTGCACTGTAAGTCCTATCATTTGGCTGAAATAGCTCAGACCTGTTTCTCCTGAATATGATTGCCAGTTGGTATTGGTTATAAAGCTCACCGAAGTGTTAAATGCTGTGTGCCAATTCATATTCCCTATCTGCTGAGGATTTAATGGTAGCCATTTTTGTGTTACTAATACTAAGAACAAGAAGATAAATCCTATCAAGTTAAATAGTAACAATGCCATGGTGTATTTCTTCCAATTCATCGATAGGTTTGTATCTACTCCGCATATTTTGTATATTAACTTCTCCGGTTTGCTAAATATCGGAGTTAATATATTCTTCTCTCCATTTAATACTTTGGCCATAAATGAACCCAATATAGGTGTCAACGCTATAAGTAAAAATAGAAAAAGGAAGATTTGTATGTAATCATTGATTTCCATATCAATTATCATTAAAATTTTTCGGGTTTTATTAATACATAAATAAGGTATCCTAGAATGAGGATAGCTATAATTGCTCCGATGATATAAGTTATTTCCATATTTTATATTCTTTTTAATTACGATACAAAGCTATGGTGAAAGTTGTAAGGATTTTGTAAAGAAAATAGATGAGGTATAAAGATTTTATAAAGATTTTGCTGAGCCTTCTGAAGTTCTTATAAAAGGTAGTTGGGTAGCGTAGAGTAGGGGTGTCTCCGAATTAAGTTTCGGATTTAAAATAAAACAAGGCAATAGTCGAAAATAATATTTTCTCGTATTGCCTTGCTTGTTAAATTATTGAAGAGCTTGTTTGTCGATAATATTGCTCTTGTTCAAAAAGATCATTGATATCCTTTATTTTGTGTCAGCTTTCCATTTGATTTGGTAACTTGAACTGCCGGATAAGGAAATACCATCATATAGTCTTGATATGGATTTTTTATCTTATAATCTTGATAATCTGCGATTTCAAATGTCGACTCAGGGTTAGCACGATCAGCATACTTTCGTACCCGTGGATGGGAATTTAACTCTTTGTTAGCTAA
>NZ_JAIXHZ010000106.1:0-5735 GCF_043392705.1 Dysgonomonas sp. Shenzhen-Wh21 | reverse complement strand
TTGTAATCCGAAAAAAACTAAACAATAATAACATTTAGCAGACCCTTCCCGCCTGCATAATCTATAGCTGAACTATACTTATACTCCTCCGGCTTATCAACAATTTCGGCTATCACTGGATTTTGGTGAATATAATTTAATTTTTGTACTAAATAGTCATACATATAAATAGGTTGCATATCGTTCCCATCTTGCCAAAAATGATAATTCTTAATCTTCTTATCGTTTCGTGCAGCGTACTCAAAACGGTTTAACATCCATTCGCGACGCGACTCCTGAATGTCGCTTTCTAACGAACTAATAATTTCCTTATTTGTATGTTTCTTGAAATCACGCAGAATGTCACTCATCGTATTTTCCCCTTCTGTACTTACAATCATATGCAAATGATTACTCATTAATACCCAGGCATATATTAATAAGCCCTTGTTTTGTTGGCAGTATTGCAATGACTCTATTATGATATGTTTATATTGTGGACGAGTAAAGATATCAACCCAATCGACAACTGTAGTTGTTGTAAAATATATATCTTGTGTTATTCGGTTTTGTATATTTATCATTATTCTATTGCGGATTACAAATCCTGCTAATATATCCTTTCGGATTGCAAATCCGAAAGGACGGTGAGTTTGACATGCTATCGTTCTTGTGGATTTGCAATCCGCAAGTTAGGTTTCGTCTTCGTTGCAGGGGATTTGTAATCACCTGCGTTCTATTATAAGGATTTACAATCCGAAAAATAAATCATGAGGGATTTGCAATCACTTATTCTAATACTATGCCAACTCGCTCAACTCCAGCCAACGCATTGTTTTTTCTTCTATCTCCTCTATCAGTTGACTGATACGACTCGATTTCTGTAACAATTCATCGGTAGATAATGTACCGCTGGATAATTCATTTTCAAGGTTCGCTTTCTCTTCTTCGAGTTGCGGTATCAGCGTATCGAGTTCTTCAAATTCACGCTTTTCTTTGAACGACAGCTTTTTCTTTTCGTCATTCTTAGGCTGCACCTGTTGCACCTTTTCTTCTTTAGGCTTCGCAGCCTGTTCCTTTTCTTTTTCAAGAAGGTCCTGCACCTCTTTCCACTCACGGTACTGAGTATAGTTGCCGGGAAAATCTTTTATACGTGCACTTCCCTGAAAAGCAAGCAAGTGATCTACAACCTTATCCATAAAATAGCGGTCGTGCGATACCACAATCACACAGCCTTTGAACTGTTGAAGGTATTCTTCGAGAATATTGAGCGTGACGATATCCAAATCGTTGGTAGGCTCGTCCAACACCAAGAAGTTCGGGTTGGTTATCAAGACCGTACAGAGATACAGACGACGTTTTTCTCCTCCCGAAAGCTTATAGACAAAATTGTGCTGTTTTTCGGGTGGGAAGAGAAAATGTTGTAGAAATTGCGATGCTGTCAGTCTGCTGCCATTGCCCAAATCTATCACCTCAGCTATATTCTGAACCACATCAAGAACCTTCATCTGTTCGTCAAACTTCAGTCCGTCCTGACTATAGTAACCGAATTTTACAGTTTCGCCAATATCGAAACCTCCTTTGTCGGGAGCAACCTCCCCCATCAGCATTTTGATGAAAGTAGATTTCCCCGTACCGTTATTTCCTACAATACCCAGTTTTTCGTATCGGGCAAACACATAATTAAAATCTTCGAGTATCTTAATATCTCCAAAGGATTTGTAAACATGCTGCGCTTCGAAAATCTTATTACCGATATATGTACCTTTCATCTGCAATTGGACATTACCGGCATCACGCACCTGCTGGGCTTTCTTTTCCAAGTCGTAGAATGCATCGATCCTCGACTTCGCCTTCGTAGCACGGGCTTGCGGTTGACGCCGCATCCACTCCAGCTCTTTACGCAGAATATTGTTAGCACGATCCAACTCGGCATTCTGAGCAGAAATACGCTCGTCTCGCTTCTCGAGATAGTAGGAAAAATTCCCCTTATACTGATACAACTGTTGTTGATCTATCTCTATGATTTCGTTACATACACGATCGAGAAAATAGCGGTCGTGCGTTACCATCAACAAACTCAAACGTGAACGTTGAAGGTATTCTTCGAGCCACTCTACCATATCGAGGTCGAGGTGGTTGGTAGGCTCATCGAGAATAATAAGATCGGGTTCGGTAATCAGCACATTGGCGAGAGCCACACGTTTGAGCTGTCCTCCCGACAGCTGCGATATTTTTTGTTCGAAATCGGTAATTTTCAGTTGTCCCAAAATCTGCTTTGCACGATGCTCGTAGTCCCATGCCTGCAAAATATCCATCTTCTGCAAGATTGCATCAAGCCCCGAATGGTCTTTCGAGTTGATTACCCTTTCGTATTCGGCAATGAGGTCTGTAACATCATTCCCCGAATGGAAACACGCTTCTAGCACCGTCAGGTTTTCGGGATAGGCAGGATCTTGTTCTAGATACGCAACACGCAAGTCGCGACGAAAAACAACAGCTCCGCTATCGTAAGGTTCTTTTCCTGTGAGGATATTCAACAAGGTGGTCTTGCCCGACCCATTTTTTGCGATCAGCCCGATGCGTTCGCCTTCGGCTATACCGAATGATATATCACGAAACAAAACCAGATCACCAAAGCTTTTTGTAAGTCCTTCTACTTGCAGGAAAGAAGCCATATATATTTTGAGTTATAAATTGAAAACTATTTTCTAAACCGAGATTGTATTTCTAATCATCGCAAAGGTAACCAAAAAAAGAACTGCCTGATATTATAAGTAACGTAAAACGTTATCACCACAGATCATATACTATCTGTCAAGCAGACTACAGGAAGTATTTTTGGTCATTAGCATCTAAAATAAGACAAGAATATTTTCAAATCCACTGGTGTAAAAAAAGTGATTTTTCCTTTAGGGTTTTTCTTTTCTCAACGATCATATTATGTATACGGTCATTTTAGTCTATCACTTTAAAGTATCGACAATCATCATGAAGACACAATTTCTTAGCAGCTTCGTTGCTCTGTTTATTTTCGGAGTCATTCACCTGAATGCTCAGTGCGACCACCAACATCATGGGCATATCTGTACAAAAGCTTATGCTGCAACAGATCCCTCCGCTCCCCTTACCCCTTACGAATTTGAACGCAGAAGCCTCAACGATGATGACATACTGATTGAGATACTCTATTCGGGTATCTGCCACTCAGACATACATACCGTTAAAGGCGACTGGGGACAAGTAGCCTATCCGCTGGTTCCGGGACATGAGATTGTGGGCAAGGTAGTGAAAGCAGGCAAGAATGTTGCTAAGTTCAAAGTCGGAGATTATGCAGGCGTGGGTTGTATGGTCAACTCATGCGGAGAATGTTACTACTGCAAAGCGGGTGAAGAACAATATTGCACCAAAGGGGCTACTTATACCTACAGCAGTAAGGAAGGTGACGGATATACGCAAGGCGGATACTCAAACAATATTGTTGTCAGAGAATCTTTTGCGATAACCATACCGAAAGGTGCTCCGCTCGAAAAGATAGCGCCTCTCTTATGTGCGGGTATTACTACCTATTCGCCGTTGAAATATAACAAGGTGAAGGCGGGCGATAAGGTTGCCGTTGCGGGTTTTGGAGGATTGGGACATATGGCTGTGCAATATGCGGTGAAGATGGGAGCCGAAGTCACTGTTTTCGACATTACCGAAGACAAACGTGAGGCTGCCGCCAAACTGGGTGCGGTAAGATATGTAAACACAAAAAATGCAGACGAATCGAAAGGTTTGGAAGGTACATTCGATCTCATCTTGAGCACAATCCCTGTTTCGTTCAGTGTAGAATCGTATCTATCGATGCTAAAAGTAGATGGCACAATGGTTCTGATTGGTGTTCCGGCGATCAAAGATATGCCATCTGTGCAAACTTGGGCTCTGCAAGGACGCAAGAAAATATATGGAACGTTGATCGGCGGCATACGCGAGACACAGGAAATGATGGATTACTCGGTCGCTAACAACATTTACCCAATGGTAGAGATTATACCGATACAACAGGTAAATGAAGCATACAAAAATGTACTGACCGGAAAAGTTCAATTCCGTTACGTTATAGACATATCATCTTTGAGATAAGAGTTTTGCTGAATTCAATAAGCTTTTTATGCTTGGAGGCTGATAAGGATTTTTCATCCTATCGGCCTTTTTCTATAATGAAGCAAACAGTTGGTGCAATATCGGTATCAGCAATGCAGTCATTACCCCCATCAGACCGATGGCAAGCCCACTCAATGCGCCCTCTATCATCCCCATTTCCATCGCTTTGGCTGTACCTACCCCGTGCGACGAAGCTCCCATCGCCAAGCCTCTGGCAACACTGCTTTTGATACCCAGCAAACGCAATATAGGAGGTCCGATAATACTTCCGAATATACCGCAGAAAAGCACAATCACCGCCGTAAGCGATACATTACCGCCCGACTGTTCGGCAATACTCATCGCAATGGGTGTAGTCACCGATTTGGGTTCGAGAGAATGGATAAGCATCTGATCGGCTCCTGTTATTCTCGCTAATAGTACCACACTGAGTATCCCCACAATGCTACCCATAAAGATAGAGGTAAGGATGGATATTACATTGCCCTTGAGGTATGCCAACTGCTCGTATAGGATATAGCCTAACGCCACAACCGAAGGCCCGAGCATAAAGCTAACAAACCGGCTGCTCTCTTCGAAAGTCCGGTAATCGATACCTGTCACCTTCAAGAATGCGATAATAATAGCAATGGCAACAATCATAGGGTGCAACAAAGCGATGCGTGTCTTCTTAAAAACCCATTGTCCGAACAGGTAACTGCCAAAAACAAGGAGAAGCGTAAATTCTGTGGATTCAAATAATGCTCTCATTTTCTTCTTCGTTCCATTTGCTGTTGAACAATAGCGACAACCACAATAACCAATACGGTACTCACCGAACAAACGATAAGTATAGACATCCAGAATTTACTGATCACACCATACGCACCCAATAAGCCTGCTCCGGCAGGAATAAAGAATATTGCCATGTTGCGGGTAAACACATTTGCTACGTCTTTTACATTGTCGGGAGAGATAGCCTTGAAGTAAAGACTGAGGAATAATAAAACCATTCCGATGATATTCCCAGGAACGAATCCTTGAATAAGATAACTGATTCCTTGTCCCAAGAAATAAAACAGGAGAATGATAAAGATACCTTTTATCATTTTCATAACGATAACCTTCTAATTAACTCGGGTACAAAGTTAGATGTTTTTTATTGATAAGCTATCAGACCTTACTCTAATTTTTCAGACAGAGTAAACTCCCTAAGTATTATTTAACTATGTAGATTTTAAAGTCATTTCAGAGGCTATAAATATCTATCAAAAACACTTTTATTTAGAAAAAACAAACTTAAAAGCACAAATATTTGTGAACTTTATATTATGTTTGTGCGTTTGTTTGTTAAAAGGGATTTAAAAAGGACACAATAATAACATTAAATAAAAAATTAAAACCAGAACAAATTTTTTAACCGTAGCACATTACAATCTGAAAAAATAATCAAATCTTAATTTTAAATATTTAAAGTATATTTTATTGTATAATAATTTATTAAATAATTGTATATGAAAAAAGTATTATTCGTTTTTATGTTTGCCTTATTGGCAATCGGAGTGCAAGCACAACAAGGTGAGAAATCAGGCGTTCTTCAAGCCTCCACCAAGATTAAAACCCCAGTTTGT
>NZ_JAIXHZ010000105.1:0-51132 GCF_043392705.1 Dysgonomonas sp. Shenzhen-Wh21 | reverse complement strand
GATTTGTACACCTTGGATAGCAAAAAGGCATGAATTTCAATAAATATACATTATATAATAATAAATTTAACAACAATGGTAAGTTATAAAGACCTAGGATTAGTAAACACTAAAGAGATGTTTGCAAAAGCTGTAAAAGGAGGATATGCTATCCCTGCTTTCAATGTAAACAACATGGAACAATTGCAGGCTATCGTTCAGGCTGCTGCTGAAACAAAATCTCCGGTAATTGTTCAAGCATCAAAAGGTGCTCGTCAATATGCTAACCCTATTTTATTACGTTATATGCTACAGGGTGCTGTAGAATATGCTAAAAGTCTAGGTTGGGAAAAACCACAAATCGTGCTTCACTTAGACCACGGTGATACTTTCGATACATGTAAAGACTGTATCGATTCAGGATTCTCTTCTGTAATGATCGACGGTTCTCACCTTCCATACGAAGAAAACATTGCTCTAACCAAGAAAGTTGTAGAATACGCACATCAGTTTGGTGTAACAGTTGAAGGCGAACTTGGAGTATTAGCAGGTGTAGAAGACGAAGTTGTTGCAGAACACCATACTTATACAAGACCTGAAGAAGTAGTAGACTTTGCTACAAGAACAGGTTGCGACTCTTTGGCTATCTCTATCGGTACTTCTCACGGAGCAAACAAATTTACTCCTGAACAATGTACAAGAGATGAGAA
This sequence comes from Dysgonomonas sp. Shenzhen-Wh21, assembly GCF_043392705.1. Classification (NCBI taxonomy): domain Bacteria; kingdom Pseudomonadati; phylum Bacteroidota; class Bacteroidia; order Bacteroidales; family Dysgonomonadaceae; genus Dysgonomonas; species Dysgonomonas sp. Shenzhen-Wh21. Next base: position 50,443 of record NZ_JAIXHZ010000105.1, on the reverse strand, counting down.
CGGTCATTTAGTTCCACCTCCATTGCGTTTCGATATACTTGAAGCTATCGAAAAAGAACTTCCTGGATTCCCTATCGTTCTTCACGGAGCGTCTTCAGTTCCTCAAGAAGAAGTAGCAACTATCAACAAATATGGTGGTGCACTTAAAGATGCAATCGGTATCCCAGAAGAACAACTTCGTAGAGCTGCAAAATCAGCTGTTTGCAAAATCAATATCGACTCTGACAGCCGTCTAGCTTTGACTGCTGCTGTTCGTGAAGTATTTGCTACTAAACCTGCTGAGTTTGACCCACGTAAATATCTTGGACCAGCTCGCGACAATATGAAAAAACTATACAAACACAAAATTGAAGCTGTGTTAGGTAGTGCAGGAAAAGCTGAATAAAAAGACTTTTATATAATATGAAAAGGGGGTTACTGATTGGTAGCTCCTTTTTTATTTTATGTTTTTTTAATCACAAACATCAAATAGTCTAAATAAATAGACGTATATTTATAGCCTATATAATTTTTTATATCATGCAACTAACGAAAGCCGAAGAACAAATAATGCAGATCCTTTGGACAATGGAAGAAGGTACTGTTCAGGATATATTAAAAAAGTTTGACGAAAACAAACCTGCACGTACTACCATCGCTACAATACTCAGCATTCTCGAAAATAAAAACTTTGTAGAACACCGTAGCGAAGGTCGCTCAAATATCTATAAAGCACTTGTAACAAAAGAAGATTATTCTAAAAAGCAATTGTTTGGCTTCGTTAAGAACTATTTCAACGGTTCTTTTTCCTCCATGGTTTCATTCTTTGCTAAAGAAACCAACCTCAGTATAGAAGAGATGGATAACCTCCTGAAAGAAACACGTGAAACTCTCGAAGAAAAAGATACTAACACTGAATAACGATGGAAGCTTTTCTTTTATATATTGTCAAATCGGGTATATGCCTAAGCATATTCCTCATCGTATATATTATCTTCCTCCGCCCTACTACCTTCTATAGATTCAATAGAATATTCTTAGTATCGGGCCTTATAATGTCATTCATAATACCGGCTGTCCGTTATACTTACGATGTATTCGTTCCTGCAGTAATGACAGTTGAAAGAACAATATCAGAAACAACCTATACCGTTCAATCACAATCGCCGGATATATGGACAATCCTCTTTATCGTATATCTGATGGGTATCTTCACTATATCGGGTCGGAATGTTATGGCATACAGAAAGCTTCGCTTGCTTGTAAAAAATGGTACACATGTGAAAAAAGACAATATTAATATAATAGAAAGTAAACAGATCAAATCGCCATTCTCTATATTAAACTATGTATTGTTAAATACTCAGAGCCTTTCCAATACAGAAAAAGAGCTAATTCTACAGCATGAAATCATGCATATCAATCAGAGACATTGGTTAGACCTCCTGTGCAGCGAGTGTATATTGCTTATACAATGGTTCAATCCTTTATCTTGGTTCTATGTACATCTACTAAAGGAAAACCACGAGTTTCTGGCCGATAAAGCAGTCATAGAATCGGGTATTTCTCCGGCAATATATCAGGCAGTACTTATCAACCAACGATTTCAGGGGCAGGTATTTTCTTTTACCAGCTCATTCAACGATCACAAACCGATCAACCGGCTAAATATGCTACGTAAAGAAAAAAGCTCGCCTTGGAAACGAATCTCTGCCCTTACTATTGTTCCTGTATTCGGAGTATTTATATGGCTTTCGGCTGTGCCCAATTACATCGTACAACCGATAGAAAATGCAATGATACCGATAAAGAAAGAGGGAAACCCTGACAAGCCTGAGATCCTTGTATTAAGAGCTAAGGACAGTATAAAAGTAGAATTGAAAGAAAAAGTCACCTTTACCAATGCCGAAGAGCTAGAACCTCTATATATTATAGATGGGATAAAGTCGCAAGATGGTATAAAAGATCTTAGCCCTGATGAGATAGAAAGCATATCTGTATTAAAAGACAAAACAGCAACAGACCACTTTGGTAATGATGCCAGAGGAGGTGCTATATTAATAAGCACAAAGAAAAAGCACAACACTCATATATCCGACTCTCTTGTTGTAACAAACAATAATTTGGAAAACAAAAAGGGTACTATATTGATTTTGCCATCAACAAAGAAAAGCGAAAAATCAAATAATTTGCCGGATCAACTATTAATACTAATAGATGGAAAAGAATCTTCGAAAAAAGATATGGACTCACTCGATCCAAACAACATAGAATCAGTGGAAGTACTTAAAAATAAGGATGCTGCTTCGGCGTATGGGAATAAGGATGTTATAAAAATAACATTGAAGAAGTAGTAGCCGAATAACCAGTCTACTTTTCCATCCACTTGGGATTATGCTTTCTTATCTCACAAAATATCGGACAGTCTTCATCATGAGCTCCCGGTAAATAACCCGTACTCATCAGAAATTCATTTACAATTTCTCCTCCTGTAAATTTAAATGTCTTCTTGAAAAGCTTCACCCACTCTTCTTTTGTTTTGGGGTGATGCAAATCTAACCAACCTTTGAAAGAGCCGAACTCTTTTTGCAACAGTAGAATCACATTCGCATTGTGTATAGCCGCATCTATTTTCAGTCGGTTTCTTATTATACCTGCATCATTGAGCAATCGGGTTCGCTCTTCATCACCATAGCTTGCCACGGTACTGATATCAAAGTTATTATAAGCATTCCTGAAGCCGGATTGCTTATTTAATATTGTTTCCCAACTTAGCCCTGCTTGATTGATTTCAAGCACCAAACGCTCGAAAAGCTCATTGTCATCCTCAATAGGAAAACCATAATGGTTGTCATGATACGTCCTATGCTGATCTTTTTCTCGGTGAGCAAGCCCTTTTATATAATCACAATAGCTCATTTTATTTCTTTCTATATTTCAACAAAAGTTCAGAATTGCTTATTCAGGCTACAAAATAAGGATTTTCTTTGTTAATCTGTTGCGCTAGTATTAAATATCGAAATTTCGGTTCTCCAAATATATAAAAGTGACATATCTTTAAAAACACAAACACCTAACTATATATAAGTTATAGGAAAAAAAGTAACAAAAGTAACACTTTTCAGGATGTTTTCTCCTGTTACCTTTTAATGTATCATCATACGCTCTAATGTACGAATCATAATATGTCAAAGACCCTTTATAATAGACAATTTTAGCATTAAAAAATAAAGATGCTATATTTGCAATACAACTCAAGTAATTAGTAAAAATTAATGTTGTATTGTAAAAAAACTCTGTGTTACTCTTTTTACTCTGTGGTAAAAAAAATAGATGAGAGCGAATGCGACAAGAATTCCTTTTTTAGAATTTAATGCTTAAATAGAGATGGTAGAAATAAAACAAATAAAAGAAGTAACACCGGATACAGTATCAGCCTTCTCCCGACTGATGCCACAACTTGCTCCGCATTTAAAAGCTCCTCAGATGGAGGACTTAAGCCATATCGTTAATGATAAAAACAAATATATTTTTATCGCTTCCAATCCTCAGATAGTGGGAACAATCACCTTAGTAATCGTAAAGATACCATCGGGAACAAGAGCCTGGATAGAAGATGTTATTGTAGACCAAGATGCCAGAGGGCAATCTATTGGCGAAAAGATGCTATTGCACGTTATCGAATTTGCTAAAAAGCTGAATGTAGCAAGTATCAATCTCACTTCGAGCCCAAGCCGCATAGCAGCCAACAAGCTGTACCAGAAATTAGGATTCAATCTCCGTGAAACAAATGTTTACAGAATAGATGTAGATTAAAAGACAGTCGGTAATTACATATTTAAAATTTCACAATTAAAAGTAAAATAAACTTGTCTTTTAGTAAAGCATTCTTTACATTTGAGTATTGATAATTCTATAATTTAATATTATTATGAAAACAAGATTTTTATTTCCGCACAAATGTAAGATAATTGGTCTATGTATTCTGCTGATGGGTATTTTAGTTGGATTTGTCTTTAATAATTATCTGGATAATTACTTAATAGTTGATTTAAGTTGGCTATTGGGAAGGTCTGGTTTCAATAAAGGCGAAGTAAATATAACTTTTACTCTTACTTGTTCATTATTAATCATCGGGGGAGTAATACTTGCATTTTCTAAGGAGAAAGTAGAAGATGAATATATAGCAAACCTTAGGCTAAGTTCACTCCTCTGGGCTGTTTTCATTAACTATTTGTTATTGTTTATTGCTGTTTTTACTGTTTATGGTCTGAACTTTTTGAATGTATTGATTTATAACATGTTTACAACTCTTATAATTTTCATAATACGATTTAATTTTTTGTTATATAAATCTTCAAAAAAGAAGAGTCGTGAAGAATAATATAAAAATAGAACGGGCAATTAATAATTTGACTCAGGAAGAGCTGGCTAAGATAATTTCTGTTAGTCGTCAAACAATTAATGCTATTGAGGCTAATAAATATGTTCCGTCAACAGTACTAGCTCTGAAGATTGCAAAGGTATTTGGGAAACCAATAGAAGAAATCTTCTTTTTAGAGGAAACAGACTAAGTAACTATTTAAATTTTATTCATTCAGATTTTTGGAGTAGCTTTCGATATGTTTTTCCTTTCACGAAGTGATAATAGCGGGCTATGTGATCTAAACTAAGGAAAGAGCATATAAAAGACAACCATAATAAAGTGTTTAGCTAAAACTTAAACAGGTTATTATATCTTTATATATATATGTTTCTTATACAAAACATTACCTACCAGCCATGCGACAAAAACAAAAATTAGTGCAAAAAGCAAGGATCCAAAATAATCGCCAAATACTGGTTGCAACAGATCGTTATATAAATAAGATTTCGGATTAGTCGTTGCCTCATTGCTGCTGAAATGTATTCCGTCTGCAAGAGTCGCCATAATGCCCGCTAGGACATATATAAACAAAGGATTCACCCCAAATGATTCGAAAAAGACCGACCACTTCTTATACCCCTTCACATCGATGATCCATATAAGCAGCGATAAGAAGGTAGCACCTAATCCACATGTAGTCAGAACAAATGTCGGAGACCAGATCTTCTTATTTATAGGACAGCCGTAACTCAACAGAAAGCCAGAAAAGGTAAGTATTGCACCTATAATAAACAAATGAAGCATCCTTTGTTGGTTATCTTTTGTTTCCATCAGTATTTTCCCACAATAAAAACCAATCAATACATGGCACACAGCAGGGATTGTGCTTAAAATACCTTCAGGATCGAGACCGAACTCTGTATAAATATGATTTAGACCCAAAATACTTTGATCTGTCACTGCTAGGATATTGTATCCTTCCGTAGCAAAGCCATTTCCGAAAAGTAAAAGCAAGAAATAACCAATCAGCCCGACTACAATTATATACGGTATATACTTATGTTTTATAAAGATAGCGATCAGAGATGTTATTCCATACGTAAGCGCCAAGCGTTGCATCACACCGAGAATACGCAGATGTTCAAAATTGGTGACGGATCTGCCCAGCCGTTCCCAAAATCCCAGATTATCGGCAGCTAAGCCATGGTATGTACCAAATGAAACACCCAACCAGGATAGACCTAAACCGATAAGAAATATAACGAATGTACGTTTCAGTATTTTTCTTAGCGTGGGCACAGAAAATTCAAAATTGAATTTGCGTAACGAGATAAAGGTAGAAATCCCCATAATGAACATAAAGAACGGAAAGATAAGGTCTGTGGGAGTAAGCCCATTCCACTCGGCATGTCTTAACGGTGCATATATATGCCCCCATGATCCGGGGTTGTTTACAAGTATCATTCCGGCGATGGTAATACCTCTCAAAACATCGAGAGATAAAAGGCGACTGCTAGCTTTTGCTTCCATTATATAGTTATTTCTAATAGTTTAGATCTAAAACAGCACAAATATAATAAACTAACAGAGCATACGCGCAAAAGTCAATTTATTTTATGAAGAGTTCCAAACTTTTCTTTTTTGTATTTTTTTCCCTTTGGACATAGAGGAAAATCTTTTATCGAGATCCGCGATTAACATTCAGTATGACAAATAAATTAAAAGTATACCGAAAGAAAGCAATTTTATATACCTTTGAATAATCATCCTGATTTGGTTTACTTAAAATCATTCAATAATTTATTAACCTAAGCCCAATTCCAAATGAAATTTATTGACAAAGCACTATTAATTATACTCTTCATTTTCATTATATGCTCACACAGTAAGGCACAATCTGTTGCGCCTATAGAACTGAAGGTCATGAGTTTTAACATCTGGCACGGAGGAGGCTCTTCCATTGGTGCAACAGGCAAAGTTTTTGTTGAAAGTCAAGCCGATATAATTGGTATTCAGGAATCAACACACAAAGGGAAAAATACAGCGGTTCATTTGGCTGATAGCCTGGGGTGGCATTCGTACGTTTTCGAAGGGCGAACCATCATTACAAAATATCCGATTGTAGATACCTCGGCAAACAATCACGGAGTAAAAATAAAGATCAATAAAGACCATTTTGTTTGGATGTTCAATGTTCATCTGATGTATTGCCCTTACGAGCCTTACCAACTGAATGGCATAGAGTATTGTGGCGGCCCTATACTCCACTCTGCAGAAGAAGCTATAGCCTCCGCTATCAAATCGAGAGGAAATACTGTAGACTCAAATATTGCCGATATAATAGAAGTTCGGAAAGAGGGTTACCCGATATTTCTCACAGGCGATTTCAACGAGCCCTCTTATCTCGACTGGACAACAAAAGCGGCTGATGCAGGACTATGCAAAACAGCAGTAGAGTGGCCTTCTACAAAGGCATTTTCAGAAAAGGGCGACATGAAAGATTCGTATCGAACATTCTATCCCGATGAAGTGAGAAAGCCGGGACACACCTGGACTACACTGCCTGAAACTACTGCATATAAAGAAGTTCTCGACCGTATCGATTTTGTCCTTTTCTCGGGTGAAAAAATAGAGTTGAAAAATTCTCAGATTGTAGGAGAAGAAAGCCCTCTGAGTGATATCCGATTTAAAAATTATCCTTCAGATCATAGAGCAGTTTTAAGCACTTTTGTACTTAAGTAAGTTGGGCGGGTTGCTTGTTGGCAGTCCGATATCTTACAGGTGATATGCCCATCATCTTTTTAAAAAGGCGAGAATAGTAATATTATGATCAAAAACCTTTAAACAACTATTATATGACTTCTCGTAGAAATTTTATTAAAAAATCAGCCATAGCCGCTGCAGGTTTATACATTTTCCCATCAAATGTTATCAGCGGATTGGGACATAAAGCCCCTAGTGACAAACTAAATATAGTGGGTGTAGGCGTAGGTGGAAAAGGACATCCTAACCTTGTAGGAATGAATACTGAAAATATAATAGGTCTTTGCGATGTAGACTGGGCTTATTCTAAAAACTGCTTCAATGACTTTCCGAAAGCAAAGCGTTACAAAGACTGGCGGAAGATGTTTGATGAAATAGGTAAAGAGATTGATGGTGTAATGATATCTACCCCCGACCATACACATGCCATCATAGCAGCAACGGCATTAACGATGAACAAACACGTTTACTGCCAGAAGCCATTAACTCACTCAATATACGAAAGCCGTCTGCTAACTCGCTTGGCTGCCAAATATAAGGTAGCTACTCAAATGGGAAATCAGGGAAATTCAGGCGATGGAGTACGTCAGATCTGCGAATGGATATGGAATGGAGAAATCGGCGAAGTCCGTGAAGTGCATGCCTGGACAGACAGACCGATATGGCCGCAAGGCTTACAGCGTCCGAAAGAAATAGTAAAAGTACCTTCAACTTTGGACTGGGACAACTTTATAGGGCCTGCTCCTTTCCGCCCTTACAACCCCGTGTATACTCCTTGGAATTGGCGTGGCTGGTGGGATTTCGGCACGGGAGCTTTTGGCGATATGGCTTGTCATGTGCTCGACCCTATCTACCAAGCGCTAAAACTCGGTTATCCGACCAAGATACAAGGCAGCTCTTCCCTTATCAATACCGAATCTCCGCCTCAGAGCGAACAGGTAGAATTTACATTCCCATCACGAGACAATATGCCTAAAGTAGCAATGCCCGAAGTAAAGGTGTATTGGTATGATGGCGGGCTTTTCCCTCATCGTCCCGATCTGCTCCCCGATGGAACCGATCTTATGAGAGATGGGCTTGGCGGCTGTTTATTCGTAGGCTCGAAAGATACGCTGCTAACTGATTGTGGTGGTTTTAATCCTCGCTTGCTATCGGGACGTACACCGAATGTTCCTCAAACCCTTCGACGTGTTCCGGGTGCTACAGGATATTCTGACGGATATCATGAGCAGGATTGGATCAGGGCTTGTAAAGAATCTGCAGACAGTAGGGTTGAAACATCGAGCAACTTCGGATATGCCGGGCCATTCAACGAAATGGTCTTACTTGGTGTTCTTGCCATACGCTTACAAAGCCTGAATAAAATTTTGAAATGGGATGGAGAGAAAATGAAGTTTACAAATATAGGTGCAAACGAAGAATTAAAAATTGTATCAAAAGATAGCTTCCGTGTAGAAGACGGGCATCCACACTTTGAAAGAGAATATATAACATCAAATGCGCAAGCCACCGCTGCTGAATACATAAAGCATACATATAGAGATGGATGGGCTTTGCCTGCGATGCCTTAAACTTAGATATCAAGAGTATACCAAGGATGATTTAATTCGATAATATTCATATCTTTGGTATACTTTTATATTCTTTCGTACAGGAATATTATACGTACGAATCGAGAAACGCCCAAATTATAACTACTTATTTTTAATACGGAACAACATGAAAAATTTAAAGCTTTTATTATTACTCTTCTCATTATGTTTTATCGGATGTAAAGAAAGGGCAAAACAACCCGAATGGAAAATGGGTATTCAGACATATACATTCCACAAATTCACGCTGATGGAGACACTTGACAAAACAAAAGATCTGGGTATCCACTATGCCGAAGCATTCTTCTCTCAGGCTTTAGGAAAGAATTTTCCTGATACGGCCTATCTGAACTTTGATTTGTCGGAAGAAGCAAAAGCACAGCTGAAAAAGGAATTTAAAGACCGGGATATTACCTTATATGCCTTCGGAGTAGCATCGTATGATACGAATGAAGAATGGGAACGGTTCTTCAGTTTCTCGAAAGACATGGGAGTACATACCGTGACATGTGAACCAAAATTGGAACAACTTGACTTTGTTGAACAACTTGCACTCAAATACAATATCGAAGTAGCCATACATAACCACCCCGAGCCTTCTGTCTATGCAAATCCGGATGTACTTGTAAAAGCCCTCGAAGGACGAAATAAGATAATGGGCGTATGCGCCGATATCGGACACTGGAAAAGGACAGGAAATGATCCTATAGAGGCTCTTAAGAAGCTTGATGGCCGAATAAAGGTTGTACACATGAAAGACCTGAACGAAGCAATGGAGGATACAACATGGGGAACAGGAGTATTGCAAGTAAAAGAAGTAATCAATGAACTGAAAAGACAAAACTTCAACGGGCTTATTTCTACGGAATACGAAAGTTTTGGGGATTCTCAAATAGATGATATCAAGAAAAGTCTTGAATACTTTATACTGAACTCAAAATAGTAGTGACAACGCAAAAGAAACAGTAAGGGTAAAAATAAGAAAAGAGCTGCATATCAAAATATGCAGCTCTTTTCTTATTTTTGTAGTTGTCTCACAAGGATTCGAACCTTGAACGACTGAACCAAAATCAGTTGTGTTACCATTACACCATGAGACAATACCATTTGCTTCAAAAGCAGTGCAAAAGTAGAAGTTTTTTATTAATAAACAAAGCTTTTCGATATGTTTTTGTTGAATTTCTTATAAAAGAAGACTAGTCTCACTGGATTATTGACACAACAACATCCCTAATCATTTCATAGCCAACAAAAAAGAGGCTGCAATGAAATTACAGCCTCTTGCTAAAATATTTTGAATATTTTATCTTCCTTGTTCCAGTCTTAATGTAACTGTAGGTTGGTCGCAAACTTCTGATGGTCCGAAGAACTGGATTGGTCCCGGATATACAAACTCTGTTCCAACAGCCCACTCTTCACGATGTGCAGCAAAATATTGGAATGGTGCTCCATCAAGTTTCACTAAAGCTTTCTGGATTACAGGTTTCATTTCGCCATGACGACGCTCCATGTTCATCATCATTGTTACAGGCACACCTCCGGCAATCCATTCGCTAGCAGGCGCTGTTGTGTTGCGCACAGAAGACATATAACCGGTCTTACCTGCAGCGATAAGAGCAGCAGCAGTGTATCCTAACGAATAACAATAATCTGAATCGTAGTTTGACGGAGTTGCACAACGTCCTTCGTAACCGAAGAAGTGCTCCTGAGCAGCAAACTTACCTTTATATTTACCGGCAGCTTTCATTTCAGCCAGCTTATTACCTACCATTTCAGCTAGTAGCTTTTCTGTTTCGATAAGAGAAACCTGTACGTTTCCGTGAGGGTCACGATCTAAAGTCAACTGACGAGCTACACCCGAAGGCAAGCTTGCGAATATTTTCGCATTTTCGGCAGACAGGTTCTTTTGGATATATGCAAGCTGGTCATCTTTAGGTACAGCATTGAATTCACGTTGGTGATGTGCCAAGAAGTCATTCAATTCTGAAATAAGACCTTTCATTGCAGGAATAAATTCGATAAGGCCTTCAGGAATCAATACTGTTCCGAAGTTATTACCATTTTCTGCACGTTTAGCTACAACATTTGCTATATCTGTAACGATATCATCCAAAGACAATTTTTGAGCTTCTACCTCTTCTGAGATAATACATACGTTTGGTTGTACCTGAAGAGCACATTCCAATGCGATATGAGAAGCAGAACGTCCCATTAGTTTGATAAAGTGCCAGTATTTGCGAGCAGAGTTACAGTCGCGTTGTATATTACCGATAACTTCAGCATATACTTTACATGCTGTGTCGAAACCGAATGAAGTTTCTATCATTTCGTTTTTCAAGTCACCGTCAATAGTTTTCGGACAACCGATTACCTGAACACCTGCATTGATTTCTTTATAGTATTCAGCAAGCACACAAGCATTTGTATTCGAGTCGTCACCACCGATAATAACAAGAGCCTTTATATCTAGTTTTTTCAATATTTCAAGACCTTTGTCAAATTGCTCTTTGCTTTCGAGCTTTGTACGACCAGAACCGATAATATCAAAACCTCCTGTATTACGATATTCATCGATAATGTCGGCTGTAAGTTCTTTATAATCGTGATCAACTAAACCGCCCGGGCCCATTAGGAATCCGAAAAGACGACTGCTGACATTCATATTTTTTATACCATCAAAAAGACCGGCGATAACGTTATGACCACCAGGAGCTTGTCCTCCAGAAAGTATAACTCCTACATTGATAGCAGGTAAGCTTACCTTTTCTGAAGTTTCTACAAACTTGATAGTCGGCATCCCATATGTATTAGGGAATAACTTTTTCACCTCTTCCTGATCTGCTACGGATTGAGTAGCTGCTCCTTCCTCAACTTTTACAGAGCCATACAATGCTTTTGGCATTTTAGGGTTATAAGCAGCTCTTGCAATTTGTAACGCACTTTTTTTCATTTGTTTTTATTGATTATATATAGTTTAATATTCTCATTTTTAAGGCACGCAAATTTCGTCATTTTTTTTGATATATGAAAGAGATTAATTCTCATCAAGGAGGATTTTTACTAACCTCTTCTTATATTTTTACTTATTTTAAATTTTTGATATTTTTTGATGACTTTTTATTACTCTTTTCTACCTTAAAAGTTATTTCATTCGCATGCATATTATTTAGAGGTACCACGACTTTCATTTTGAAAGCACAAACAAAGAAAAAAACAGACAACACGAATAGATAATATCACATTTAACCATATTTAACTATATATTTGTAACTTTTTGTCACTAAATACGTCTTATATATAAAGAAACAAAAGTATCTTTGTATAACTAAATAAATAAAGCCATGAACCTAAAAAAATTATTATTATTCGCAGTTCTACTTTTATCATTGAGCATATATGCTAATGATCCGGAAACAGTGATGTTCAGCAATATAGAAACAACTGAAACAGGTTGCGTAAAGGAATTCTTGTTATGTGACAAAAACACCAACGCCCCTTTAACCAAGACGGTTTATAACTATGATGCTACCGGACGTATGCAAGAAAAAGCGACTTACGAATGGGATGGAGCAAAAGGATGGATCGGTGTTCAAAAATATGAATATAGCTACGATAAAAACAATCAGCCAACAGCTCCTACCCTATACAAATGGGACAATAAATCTAGCAACTGGTCAAAAAAATAAAACTCTCCAATAGTCGGAAAAGTGGAAGCCTTGCATAAAATGATGCGAGGCTTTTTTTATTACTTTTCATTTGCTACCTTAACGTAAAAAGATAAAAGTATAAACTTAAAAAAATGACCATAAACGATGTTTTCTCATCTGATGCATCATCATATTTCTGAATAAAAAATGACCTTTTAAAAACTTTTTTGCCTGTTCTATGTTTAAATACTAAAATATAACAGGAGAATGTGACGGTAAGAAAATGAGGAAAACCATTGAAGATTGTACAATCCTAAATTATTAGTACAAAGCCCACAAGACTCAATCGAAGTCTTGGTACAGTAAAAAAGGAGTCGAATAGAGTATTAAAAAAGAGAGAGATCATAAATATGGTCTCTTTTCGTTCATATTAATAATGAATAAATACAACAATACTCTGAATGATATGCTTTTAGAATCAACCATTTAAACAAAATTACCAAATCTCATAACAAAACAATATGGCTCTTGACTTTATTCTTATTACAATCGGAACAGTCCTTGTCATCATCGGGATTATCGGGTGTATTTTACCCGCTTTACCGGGAGTTCCGCTAAATTACATCGCAATTGTTTTGCTACAATTTACCTCCAAAACCAATTTCTCCACAGAATTTCTTGTTGCTTGGGGTATAATTATCATAATCGTTCAACTATTAGATTATTACATTCCTATTTGGGGCACGAAGAAACTGGGCGGAGGGACGTATGGTGTATGGGGAAGTGCTATAGGAATGGTGCTAGGTCTTTTCATCTTTCCTCCCTGGGGTTTTATTATCCTCCCTTTTGTCTGCGCAGTAATAGGAGAAATATTGGATAATAAAGAGTTTAGTGTCGCACTGAAGGCGGGCTTTGGCGCCTTTATTGGCTTCTTAGCCGGAATCATAATGAAACTAGTTGTTGCAATTATCCTGTCTTTCTTTTTCTTTAGAGAAGTTGTCAGGTACTTTATCAACAACTAGATATACAATTCAGGTTATAGCTATACTGTCCTACAACTGACACGTTTATCATCCATAATTATTCACGAACCAAATAAACAGAGCCAATAATATAAGACCCGCTGTAATAGCCAAAGCTATTTTAGCAACACTATATGGTCTATCGCCTGTTACACGTCCCGTACGTGCATTCACAAAGAAATGATATAGCTTGTTATTATATGCATAAGACGACATATACACAGGTAACAATATCAACTTGAACTTCACATCGCTAAAGGACATCCTTTTAGAATGTACACGTTGCCTATCACCTCCGATATCTTGACAAATAGCATAGTCAATATCCGACTCCATCTTACTTTTGGCAGCAGCATATCCGGTTTGCATATTTATATTATACTTCTCTGTAATAAAGCCACTAAGAAAGCGATTATCAGCCTCTACCATGTTCATCATATCCCAATTGCTGATCTCAGTCATCACTTGTGTTGTGATAATCTTGGATGCAGGAATCATAACATCGTCGAAGAACAAAGATATATGTCCGCTAACATCACTCCAACGTGTGCGTGTCTCGGTACGACGATTTTTACCGACTCCTACCGTGGTGGTATAATCATCTCCTCGTTCGCCAGTATAATCCGTCTCGGTCTGAGCATCGTAAGTCCAACAAGGAATATAAACACCCTGTTGCCTACGATCGTACAAAGCCCTCGACTTTAATTTATTTGGAGCAAACCATCGTCTGGATATCCAAACAGACATATAGCTCCCGATCTCATTATCAGAAATCTTGAATGGCAACAAGTACGATGGCTGAACAAGGCGTTCCTCGTAGGCATCGGACTCAATAAGCGGTGTTGCACAATAAGGACACTCCACAGACTTCATGCTTTCGTCGAAGGTAGATTCTGCACCGCAAGTACGGCAACTGATTACTTTTGTCGCTTTAGTGCTTAGAGTCTCAGCCTGCTCTGCATACGTATCAAAATCAAGTTCCTGTACGTCATCAACCTTTTTACTATTGATGGGAGTATCCATCCCACAATAATCGCAGTGAAGAAAATCTGTTCCCGGTTTGTATTTAAGAGCAGCACCACATTGCGGACATTGATATGTGTCGCTACCATTCAATGTAATTTGAACGTTATCTGCCATATCCTAATCTTGTTTTGGCAGAGGAGGAGGTGTCATTGTCCAAAGGTCTTGCAAGTCCGGCTGATTTCCTGCCGGAACCCAATCTGCCAATCCGCTTTTCCAAACCAAAGTATCACGGGTCAGTGTATTGCTCTTTGACAGCTCTACTAATGCAGCCTTATCAAAAGGACCTGCTTGCTGTCCGTTCACAGCTACGTAGTAAGATGCTGCACCCGGAAGTGGTGGTGGCACAGCTTGTCCCGAAGCGCTCTGGTTAGCTTGATGTGTCTGATTAGCCATCGACTGTACCATCTGATTGGCCATTGCCATACCTGCACCAAGCCCGACTCCCATACCGGCCGTACCCGAAGGGTTTTCGGCAGCCGCTTCCATAGCCTTTGCAGCCTTCATTTTGGTCAGTTTATCTAAATCTATTTTATCAAGGCGGCTAAGTTCGAATATCTCTTTCTTCACCTCATCAGGCATAGAAATATTCTCTATCAGAAATTTGGTTACATCCATACCGTATGCACCAAAATCATCCTTCATATATCCGAATATAACATCCGAAAGTTCATTCAGATTAGCGGCATACGATTCTATCGGCAAATTTGACTCTGCTGCTGCATCCGAAAAGCGGGTAACAATAATACTCTTTAGTTGTTCTTTGATATTATCGGTAGTAAAGGTCTGATTGGTTCCAACGATCTCCCTAATAAACACAGGGGCATCGGTGATCTTGAATGAGTACATCCCAAATGCCCTTATTTCAACCATTCCAAAACGGTTATCATTTAATATTATGGCATTTTTGGTTCCCCATTTCTGGTCTATAAAATTCTTTGTACTCACAAAATAGACTTCTGCCTTGAACGGACTATTAAATCCATACTTCCATCCTTTCAGCGTGGTGAGTATCGGCAGGTTTTGAGTGTTAAGCGTATAAGTGCCGGGAGTAAAAGTATCAGCGATTTCGCCCTCATTTACAAATACGGCTATCTGTCCTTCGCGAACAATCAGTTTCGCATTGTTTTTTATTTCGTTGTTGTACCTCTCAAAACGATATACAATAGTATCTTGCGTATTATCTAAAAATTCGATAATATCTATTAATTCATTTCTTAGCTTATCAAAAAGTCCCATACCTGATATTTTTTGAGTTAATATTCTTTCTTCAAAAATATATTATTTTTATCATTAAAAAGCAGTTTTACAGCTTTTTATTTTTTTTCTTCAAGTTCGTATTACGATCTCATATTCAGCAACCAAAGTAATTTTCTCAACACAAAAAGTAACAAAAGTAACAGGTATCAGCATATTATTTATTGTCACTTTTTCCCTCAGATGAAGTTACTCTTAAAGGTGACTGCTTCTATATTAGACAATTTTTATATATAAAAATCACAAAGGAAAGATTGCTTTAGGGATATAAGCGATAAAAAGAGATTACTGTCGTGTTTCTTGTCATCCTTAACTCGAAGAATCGACGGAGTCAACACATAGTGAAGCATCTCTTGATGATAAGTCGAGACCCTTCGTTACAGCCAGAAACAACGATCGGTAGAGCCAATGACATGCAACCGTAAAGGTTTTATATTACACTCAGTATATTTTCTCACATCAAATCGCAGCTAGGTTTTTTAATAATGGGAGTGTAACCTTTTTTATATATGCTGTGTCCTATCATTATAAAGAATAAAAATATAACTAAAAAACACAGAAGATATGATTAATAAAAATACTATAATAAATTACTTTAAAAACATTGAAGGATTAAGCTATATACTATTTCTTAATCGAAGAGTTTTCATTCTGCTATCACTTTTAACCTCATTAAATCACATAAAAGCTCAATCGCAGGAAGTTACCACTGAGAACATCAGATTTGAGAGCGAGGGAATAACTCTAGCCGGCACGATCTACACACCTCAACATTCAGATGCTGCGGTAGTTTTAGTACATGGTTCGGGGCAGGAGCATAGAATGAATGAATTTGCATCCCTTTTAGCACAAAATGGAATTTCAGTATTAACCTACGATAAGCGAGGAGTAGGTGAATCGGGTGGAACTTATATGGGTCCGGAGGTGGGCACGAATAATGTTGACTCCTGCAATCTTACACTATTAGCTAAAGATGCAAATGCTGCCATAAATACACTTCTTGAGCGAAACAAGAACATACCAATTGGTTTAGTTGGCTTTAGTCAGGCAGGATGGATCATTCCTATTGCTGCAAGCAATAATTCATCTGTCGATTTGATGGTGCTGTTTAGTGGCCCTATAATTTCAACACTTGAGCAACTACGATTTCAGTTTTTCACAAATGGTAACCCTGATTTTTGGAATTTCCATACCGAAGCTGAGGCTCGTGAAAGTTTGCATCACAATAGTCGCTTTGATGAGCAGTATAAAATAGAATCTTACAAGTTTATCGACACAGACTCTTACGAAACTCTAAGCAGACTTTCAACTCCGGGGCTTTGGCTTTTCGGGGAGAAGGATATACAAATCCCTGCAAGATTATCAATAGAACGTCTAAATACACTCAAGGTTGAAGGCAAACCTTACGAGTACTGCCTATTTTCAAAATTGGGACATAATCTTACATTCTCGGACTCCAGCGAGTCTGTTCGCATCGCTATCCACTGGATTAAAAACAGAAAGTATTATATAAAAAATAAATGACAGACACTGTATAAAAACAAAAAAAGGTTGTCCATATCAGACAACCTTTCTTCTCTATGTATTTTCAATAAATTCTACTTTTCCAATTCGTTCAGGTTCTCATCAAGAGCCTCTATTTTCTTAACAAGCAATTCCATTTCTTCTTTCAGCTTTTCAATCTTATTATTTACATCCTTCAACAGTCCGCTTGCCCCTTTAGACGAAATAGACAGGAAGTTCATGTTGTTTTCATAAGTCTGAAGATCTGATTTTACTTTATTGTACTGATGCATCAAATGATCACGCTCTCTGTACAAAGCTCTCTTAGGGTTATCCTGTTTTGATATGTCTTTTATATTCGATTTGAAAGATTCGAAACGACGTTCTGTCTTATCCACTTTCAGACGATCATAATGAGCATCAACAGCCTGATGGAATTCTTTATAAATTTTATCCTTTTCTTTGAATGGAACAAAACCGATTTTATGCCATTCGTCAGCTAACTCACGCACCTTAGCGATAAGCTCGGATGGATCCAAAGACTGATCAACATTTTTGATCTTCTCTATTATTTCTTTTTTAGCAGCCAGATTATCCAATTCTTCGCTCTTCTGAGAAGACTCATTCTTCTTCTTTTGTTCGAAGAAATAATCGCAAGCCGTTACAAATTCTTTCCATATAGCATCCGAATATTTGCGAGGCACAGGCCCTATAGTCTTCCACTCTTTCTGTATAGCAATCAACTTATCTGTTGTGGATTTCCAGTCTGTACTGTCTTTTAGGGCTTTTGCTTGTTCTGTCAATGCACGTTTCTTGTCCAGATTTTCGTCCATTTCGCCTCTCACACCCTTAAAGAATTCACTCTTCTTTTCGAAAAATGCATCGCACAACGAACGGAACTCTTCAAATATCTGATTATTTACTTTTTTAGGAACAAAACCGATTGTCTTCCATTTAGCTTGAAGCTCTATCACTTCCTTGCTCTTTTCATCCCATTCTTTGAAAGAAGTCAAAGTAGAATAATCTATGTTTTTCAAGGCATCACAAATTGCAGTCTTTTCAACCAGATTTTCTTCTTCTCTACCTTTCAGTGACTCGAAATGAGTCTGATATTTTTTATTTATAGCTGTAGAAGCATTCTTAAATCGAGTCCAGATTTCTTCTCTTAGTTCTCTGGCAACAGGACCTATCTCGCGCCATTGCTGATGGAAATTCTGCAACTGATGAAAGGCTGAAACCGAATCAGTATCATCTATCAGTTTTTCTACCGACTCGCAAATCGCATTCTTAAGTTCAAGATTCTTCTTGAAGTCATAATCACGAAATTCATTGTTGATCTTTATCAGATCATAAAACTTCTCTGTATATATTTGGTAAGATTTCCACAAATCTTTCTCTTTCGACTGAGGAACCAAGGTTATATCATTCCATCCCTGCTGCAAGTCTTTAAACTCTTTATAAAGCTTATTGAAGTCATCAGAACTTTCAGTCAAGTTCTTAATTGACTCTATTATCTGAAGTTTTTTATTATAATTTTCTTCTTTAAGATTTTCTTCGGCTGCTGCCTGGCTTGCACGCTTTTCTTTCAATTCACTCAAGAAAGTTTTCAGCACATCTTCACTCGGATCAGGTGCAGGAACAAATGCTTCGGCATCGTTTCCGGCTTCAATAAATTCGGCCTTTTGCTCTTCTATAGCAGCAGAACGCAACTTATAAAAAGCTTGCTTAAGCGACTCTACTTCAGCTCTTGAAGGAATTTCAGTTTGTGCGGTCAAGTTTTTTAATTTTTCAATTATTTCATCTTTGGTCAAAGATACTTGCTTTGCCACCGAAGTCTCTGTAGATGTTTCCGATTGCTCTTTCGCTTCCTCTTCAACAGATTGGTTTGTAACTTCCTCTGGTAGATTATTTTCTGGCAATTCAGGATTTAGGTTCTCGTTCATATAGTTAGTTTTTAGGATGAAAGGCATAGCCTCTAGTAATTCATAAGGCAAATTAATGATTTTTTTTTGTTATTTCAACTATCAGAGCACACCTTTTTTAGTTTTTGATGCCAAAAGGTCATTTTTCACCTTTTTTCTTTCAAACGCTGCTTTCTTCTTTCTTCCGCTTCGCGCTCTTTTTGTTTGCGTTCCTGTTCTTTAACCTTCTCTTTTTCCTTCCGTTCTTTTTCGCGCTGGCGCAGGCGTTCTTTTTGTTCACGTTCCTTTTGCTTACGGTCTGCCTCTTTCTGTTTACGGGCATCTTCACGAGCCTTCACTGCAGCTTTGGCTGCATCTTCTTTTTGCTTCTCTTCCAGTCGTTTTTGTTCCTCAGCTTGCTTATTCGCAGACTTAATGGAATCTTCGAGTGCTTTTTCTACATTCGCTATCGAGTCTGTTCGGGCTTTCTCTACGTTGTTGATAGAATCTAAGCGGATTTTTTCTATTGCTTTTTGTTGTTTTTCTTGTTCTTTACGCAACATCTCTTCTTCCTTAAGTGCTTGTTTTTCCTCTTTTGTCAGTTTTTCCCGATTCTTGTATCGGTCAAACAAACTCTTAATACCATCAACAGGATTGCTGACAACATTAGATATATCATCTATAACGTTATTTATTTCTTCGGCTTTTTGTAATTGATCTTTCGACAACAAGTCATCCCCTGTTATCTGTTTATCATTTACTTTCGTTTCAGGTTGTTTTTGTGCAGGCTTTTCAGGCACGACAGGTCTTTGGGGTATAATAACTGGTTCTTTTGCTAGTTCTTCAAGCTCTTTAGCTTTACTCTCCTCTTTAGCCTCAACAGCTTCTGCTATTTCTACAGGCTGGGTAGATTCCATATATTCCTCACCTCTCCATGAAGCTATCAACTGAGGGAATTGTTCTGAATAATGCTCTCTAAAGTATGCCATGTATTGCTCTAAGCCAAGCCGAGGAAGCACATTGATATAATTATCTGTTGATATCGGCACTACAAGAATTGCCGTATCGAGATGCTGTATGAGCCCTTCTTTACTATATGCTTTTGAGAGATATGACCTTATAGCAGCAAAAGAATTAAACCCTTTCATCTGCAATACCTCATACGGCGGATCTGTATCGAAGCTCAGGTCGAATGTCTGAATAACATAATTGGTAAAGTTATAGTCGGCCACCTGATAGAGTAATTCGTTTCGGTCTATCGTCTTTGGTTTAAACATGAGCATCAACACATAAGGGACATCCAATGTATCGGAATATTGTAATATCTTCCCTTTAGAAGCCAATAAAGAATCTGCACCCTGATAAGCCTTGCTCCAGTCGAATCCGGTGACAGGAGAGCCATCCGACAGTAATATTTTTCCACTTTTCAGGCGTTCGAGAATATCACTCGCTAAAGGAGTAATATCAGACTTCGGATACTTCTTCACTAAACCCGTTAAGCTCGCTTCCAAGTTGCCTGCATCACGTACCTGAGCATAAGTCAATGCATTCAGTAAAGTAAAATTAGGCATCAGGTCAGTGAACGGATATTTGGTATTCATTGCCGCATAGTTGCGCCTTACAGTTTCCACATCTGCCTGTTGGTATGCTTTATAAGCTTCGTTGTAGAGCGAATCCTGCAAGCTAGCCATATGACGGAAATTCCATTCATAGTCGGGTTGAGAAACAGGACCTGCGTACTTACCCGATGCAAACTCATTCATCAGTCTAGATCGGTATGTAGCCATCATATTATTATCTCCCAAACGCATATAAATAAGGAACAGTTGATAGTAAATTTCTTCCAGATTAGGAGTATTGGGGAAGCGGTGTATATTTGTATTAAAGGCATCGATAGCCAAATCCATATCTCCCAGCTTATCTTTATATATCAGCCCCATCTTATATAAGGCATCCTCGATAAGAACATTCGATTCTTTTATTGCCTCAGGAGTAAGAGGTAATTGTTGCAGATAATACTCAACAGAATATTCATCATCAACGGCATTCTTTGGTTTGTTGAGTTCTTCATTCTGAGCTTGAAGCTCCTTTATCCGATGTGTTTCTGTATTCAGAGAATCGGTTTCTTGCGCTGTATCTACCTCATCAAAGATTCCTGTAGATCGCTTATTACGTCTGCGCCAATCATCTTCCAGCTTACGATTTCCCCATTGTTGTTGAAATGCTATCTTACCCTGATTTACTGCTTGTTCGTTATAGAAATAGAATGTAGCTGCACCTTGCTGTGTAATAACAGGGGGGGCTACTGGCGTCTTGTTAGATTGGTCAAACAGTTGTTCATTTATATCATCCCACGACGATATACGCTCCTGCCGTTCTTCGATCCGCCTTTGGGTATCCTCTTCTTTTTGTCTTTTTGCTTCTTCTTTTTTAAGATCTTCTATTTTTTCATTGATAATGCGAAAACGTTCCTCTTCGGGAAGTTGAGCTATATATTGCAAACTATCTTGTTCTTCTACTACTTTAACATGTACAACCAGCTCATCTAGCACACTCGACCTTAAAGCTACCTTCGGATAATCGTGATGAGATTTATTCAATTGAGGCAAAGCTTCTGAGTAACAAGGTTGAGCCAAGACAAATTTGCGCTTAAGAAAATATAGGTCTCCGAGTTTTATCTGGGCCATTGCCTTATCGTATCCGTTACGAACACTCTCTTTTACTCCTTTTTTATAGTTTTCAAGAGCCTTCAAGGTATCTGTTTTCTCAAGATATATATCTCCCAAAGTAGTATATATCTGATCGAGATATTCTTTGTTTCGCGTCTTCTTAGACATACCCGACAATATGGATAATGCCTTTGTCTTTGCCGGAGAGTCATCCAGCTCTATTTGTCTGAGTTGTGCATTGAATGTATACTTATAAGGTGTACTCATACCCTTAACAGACGCGAACGCCTTATCTGCTTTGGCTTTGTCTCCCTGCTGAGCATAAAGCTGCCCCAAAAGATATTTCATGCGGGTCTTTTGATGCTTGTTCTTTTCGCTCTTTATGGCTATCTCCAATTGAGATATGGCAGCATCATACTCATTATTATAAACCAGATAATTGGCTTTCACCAATGCATAAAAACCTTTATGCTTTTCGGGGGCTCCTCCCGCTATCTCTATTTTATGTAAGATATCTCCGGCTTCATACATCCATCCCATTTCGGTATATGCACGGGCTATCCACAACTGACATTCAGCTACAATCTCGGGATTGGTACTGTATATCTTAGTTATATACAGGAAGGTACTGACAGCTTGCAAATAGTCTCCATCCTGAAATTCAGCTTTCGCCAGCAACAGCCATACCTGATCCATAAATGGAGTATATTCTTTTTGACGAATCCACGCCTGATATTCGGCATCGTTGCGCCTATCGGGATCACGCTTAGGTTTTGCAGTTATCGAATGCAGCTTGATTGCTTTGGTTGTTTTGTCTATCGTGGTTGTAAAATTTCCGGATGACGTAGTAAGGGAGTCTGTACTTTTAGGGAAAATATAGACCAATTGCGAAAGATTGTCTTCCCTCCCCTTCTCTTTTGCTTCGAGGGCTTCTTTGTACGCAATATCAGCATTGTAGTGTATATTATAGCGTGTATTCACCGAATGGTAAAAACGTGTCAAGGCGGTGTTCTTCTTGTTAGAACATGACGATGTGATAAGGAGGATAAACAATACACCAAATCCTATGTATAGTGTACGTACTAGATTATTTTGTGACACGTATAAACCAACAGCTGATTAATCATATATAAAACACAAAAATAAGCATTTTATTGTTTTATATCCTATCATCACTTTTGAGCAAGTCTTCAATCGTCAAAATCTAGATTTAATCTTTTTCATTATACCCAAAAGTATATATACTATCCATATACGAATACAGAGATAGTGAAGCCCAAAAGAATGGTTACCAAGAGCTAAAAAATAGGCTTTCAACTATACAAACTTAACGTATACAGATATAAACCAGTACGAGCACAAGGAAAAGTACAGCAGATACAATTAACATCGCTTTTCTCATATTCATTTATGGTATTAGGATTTCTACGAAGATATAAGATTTTAGATAAATAGAAACAAAAAGAGCCAAAATTTAACTTTCGGCTCTTTCTATATTAGAATAAAGGATATCTCCTTATTTTATCTTTTCTATTATTTCGTTCAAAGCCTTTGTCAAACCTTCGGTATTTTTACCACCGGCTGTAGCAAAGTGAGGTTGACCTCCACCTCCACCTTGGATCTGCTTAGCGGCATCACGTACCAGTTGGGATGCATTTAACCCATGATCCTTTACTAGGTCGTCACTTAGCATAACAGTAAGTAAAGGTTTTCCTTCGTATTCGGTAGCTCCTACAAAAGCTGTATTTTCAACAAATTGTCCTTTTATCTGGAAAGCTATATCTTTCACAACTTCAGCCGGAAAAGGACCATTTAATACATAGAAGTCAATGCCATTTATAACCTGCTTTTTCTTTATCAGAGCATCTTTAATCTGAACGGTCTTTTCCTTTACATATTCTTCAACGGTCTTCTTCATTTCGGCATTTTCCTCAAAGAATTTACGAAGAGCCTGAGTCAGGTTTGGTGTATTGTTAAACAGGGATTTCACCTCTGTCAATATATCTTGTTGAGCATAAAAGTAGTCTTCGCAAGCCTCAGCCGTAATTGCTTCTATACGGCGAATACCGGCAGCGATCGAGCTCTCGTTGATAATACGGAACGAACCGATACGTCCTGTAGAAGAGATATGAGTTCCCCCACAAAGTTCTACTGAATCGCCAAAGCGGATTACACGAACATCTTCCCCATACTTTTCGCCAAAGAGAGCCATCGCACCCATTTCTTTCGCTTCGGCAATAGGTACATGACGCATTTCCTCACGAATGATGTTCTCTCTGATCTTACCTGTCACATAACGTTCTACTTCACGAATCTCCTTGTCTGTCAACTTTTGGAAATGAGAGAAGTCGAAGCGAAGAACAGACGGAGAAACATACGACCCCTTTTGTTCTACGTGACTACCCAGTATTTCACGCAGGCCTTCGTGCAACAAGTGCGTTGCAGTATGGTTGCACTCTGTTGCAGTACGGTTCTTCAGATTGATACGGGCTATAAATGTAGCTGTCAGATCTTGAGGAAGCTTATTCGACAAATGTACTGCCAGATTGTTTTCACGCTTTGTATCCGATATTTCGATTGTTTCGTCATCGGTTGCCAGCCAGCCACTATCACCTACCTGCCCTCCCATTTCTGCATAGAATGGAGTGCGGCTCAATACAATCTGATAGAACTCGCTATTCTTTTGTTTTACCTTGCGGTAACGTAATATTTCGGTTTCACATTCAGTGAAATCATAACCTACAAAATCAGTATCTCCATCTTTCAATGTCACCCAGTCTTCTGTTTCTACTGCTGCGGCATTGCGGGCACGGTCTTTTTGTTTTTGCATCTCTGCCTTGAAGCCGGCTTCATCTACAGACATACCATTCTCTTTCAGAATCAGCTCTGTAAGGTCGAGAGGAAATCCGTATGTATCATACAAGGTAAAGGCTTCAATACCGCTTAGTACTGTCAATCCTTTTGCTTTTGTATCAGCTATTTGCTTGTCGAGCAGCTTTATACCTGTCTCTAATGTACGCAAGAAAGACTCTTCTTCTTCCTTCATTACTTTTTCAATCAGCGTCTGCTGTTGGATAAGCTCAGGATAAGCATCTCCCATTGTTTCGATCAATGCAGGAAGCAGCTTATACATAAACGACTTGTGCTGATCAAGGAACGTATATCCATAACGAACGGCACGACGAAGGATACGACGAATCACATACCCCGCTTTGGCATTCGATGGCAACTGCCCGTCTGTTATAGAAAATGCGATAGTACGCACATGATCGGCTATCACACGCATCGCAATGTCTTTCTTCGTATCGTCACCGTATGTAGTGTTAGCCAACTCGCCAAGAGCCTTTATTATAGTCTGGAATACATCCGTATCATAGTTCGATATCTTACCTTGAACAGCCATACACAAACGTTCGAATCCCATCCCTGTGTCAATCACTTTGGCAGGAAGCGGATCAAGCGACTTGTCGGCTTTACGGTTGTATTGCATAAACACGAGGTTCCAGATTTCCACAACCTGAGGGTCACTCTGATTCACCAAAGTAAGCCCATCTACTTTCGCACGTTCTTCATCCGAACGCAAATCTATATGTATTTCAGAGCAGGGACCACAAGGACCTGTGTCACCCATTTCCCAAAAGTTATCTTTCTTGTTGCCATTGATAATCCGGTCTACCGGTAAATACTTTTCCCAATAGGCTGCTGCTTCATCGTCACGAGACAAGCCTTCGGAAGGGCTGCCTTCGAAAACAGTAACATAGAGACGGTTTTTATCTAATGCCAAAACTTCTGTCAGATATTCCCACGCCCATTCGATCGCCTCTTTTTTGAAATAGTCTCCAAAAGACCAGTTTCCAAGCATTTCGAACATCGTGTGATGGTAAGTATCGTGTCCTACCTCTTCCAAATCGTTATGCTTCCCACTCACTCGAAGGCATTTTTGAGAATCGGCTACACGTGCATACTTGATTGGCGCATTACCCAGAATAACATCTTTAAACTGGTTCATACCCGCATTAGTAAACATCAGTGTAGGGTCACCCTTGATCACCATCGGTGCCGATGGTACAATTTTGTGCTCTTTAGATGCAAAGAAGGATTTAAACGATTCACGAATTTCTTTAGAAGTCATCATATTTTTAAAATTAGTAAATTAGCGAATTAGCAGACATCGGATACACTCCTAACTGTTTGCTAATTTTCACATTTTCATGTTGCCACATTAATTTCTGTTTCTTTATTATAATCAATTTGCAAAAATAGCGCAAAAACTTTACTTTTGTCGAACTCGCGAAAATAAAAATGACAGGAACCATAAAATGAAGCGAAAAGTATATTATAGATACAATCCGCAAACACTCACATATGACAGAATTTATCCTAGCCGCAAAGATAGGATAATTGTGGTTTTCCGTCACCTGATATCGGGTATTGTAGTTGGTATAGTCGGTCTGATAGCAGTTACCTATTTCTTCGATACGCCTTGGGATAAAGCTCAGAAGAAAGAAGATGAACTGATCCGTGCACAGTACGAAGTCTTGTCTAAGCGGATGGACGAAGTTATAAACGTGATCGGAGATATACAACAACGAGACGACAATCTCTACAGGGCAATATTCCATGCAGACCCTATCCCCTCCTCCATCCGAAGTTCGGGAGTCGGAGGTATCGGAAGGTACGATTACCTGATGGAGTTGAAAAGCCCCGATCTGATTATACAA
The DNA here is from genome assembly GCF_043392705.1 of Dysgonomonas sp. Shenzhen-Wh21. Classification (NCBI taxonomy): domain Bacteria; kingdom Pseudomonadati; phylum Bacteroidota; class Bacteroidia; order Bacteroidales; family Dysgonomonadaceae; genus Dysgonomonas; species Dysgonomonas sp. Shenzhen-Wh21. The sequence continues at coordinate 24,000 of NZ_JAIXHZ010000105.1, read as the reverse complement.
ACTACAAAGAAGATGGACTTCATCGAAAAGCAAATCTATATACAGTCTAACTCGTTTGATGAAGTGCTCAGCCTTGCCAAAAGCCAAAAAGATCGTCTGAAACATATACCAAGCATACAACCTGTACCCGACAGATACCTGAAACAAGTAGCCTCGGGATACGGCACGCGCATCGACCCTATTTATGGTACAGCCCGCTTCCACGCAGGAATGGACTTTGCCGCAAACATAGGAACACCCGTGTATGCTACCGGCGATGGTACAATAATAGAGGTAGGTTGGAAGCAGGGATATGGTAAATGTATTATGATCAGTCATGGCTATGGCTATGAAACGTTATATGCTCACCTCAACGAATACAAAGTACGCCCGGGACAAAAGGTTACCCGTGGCGAGCTGATCGGAGAAGTGGGCAACACCGGAAAATCGACAGGCCCGCACTTACACTACGAGGTACATGTAAAAGGTCAGCCCGACAATCCGGCCAAATACTACTTTATGGATCTCTCTCCTGCTGAGTATGATAAGATGTTACAAATTGCCGCTAACCACGGACAGGTAATGGACTGATGCTGCTATGAAAATCGATTTCGAAAATAGTAACCGCCTGTACTACTCCCTGCGAGAAGTTGCTTCGCACTTTAAAGTGAACGAATCGCTGCTCCGTTTTTGGGAAGGTGAGTTTGACATCATCAGACCAAGGAAAACAGAAGGAGGTACACGCCAGTACACAAAATCCGATATCGAAAACATTGCCATCGTTTATCATTTAGTAAGAGAAAAAGGTCTTACCCTCGAAGGTGCACGCCAGACCCTAAGACAGAAAAAAGACGAAGAAGCCCGCAAAATTCAGGTTATTCAAAAACTGGAACAAATAAAAAAAGAGTTGATAGATATGGAACGGGAGTTTGACGACTCTATCGATTGAAGTAATCTATATTTTCACCTCACTTTATCTTATTCCTCAAACTATTTCTATAAAAAGTAACAAAAGTAACACATATCCCCTTTTTTCAGTTGTCACCCTCTGTAACGGTATCCGGGAGGCAAGGGTCCTGTGTTCTGGTTGGGAATGGTAACGTGTTTTGGTTTTTTCTTTGGCTGAGGCTCTACCTCCGTATCAGCTTCCTTTATTGCTAAGGGTTTATCTGACGGCTTCATTGGCTGATTGTCTACAACCGCTTCCTCTTTTTTCTTTTGTTCTACCGATTGACTATTTCTAAGATTTTCACGCAAGAGATTTAAACTCTCTGCTGTGGTAGGATCGCGCACCACGATTGTTAAAGCAGGTTCATGCTTATACTCTGCCTCTTTCTCTTCTTTGGCTTCATTTTGCAGCAATACTAGTTTTATAGCATGGGTATCCGGAGCATATTCCTTTTGCCTGACAGTGCGGGATTTCAATACTAACTTTTCAGGATTACTCTTATCGGGAACATACACTGTCCGGGTTTCGGTGAGGGTATAGCCTTCCAGCTTCTTCTTCAACGAATTGCGTGCCAACATCAAGAGTTTGTCGTCTCGAGATTCCATCGCTCTTTCAACAGCCTCGTTAAATTCCGGTTTTGTTTTACGCCATTCATAGAATGTTTTTCGATTTATATTCAATGCATTACATATTTCCGAAATACTATATGTATCTTCTTCGATAAAAGAAATTATCCTTTCTACCAATCGCTCTGTGTACTTTGCCATATCTATTATAAATTAAGTGCTAAGAATAAATTTATTGTCGCCTTTTTTATCATCCTATGTTTTTAAAGGGTCGGTATACTTCGTTGCCTCACAATAATAAAAGACTATAAGACAATAATTATTCTTGATTACTATAATAGATAAAATTGGACAAAAATGATAAAGGGGAATTTTGAAAGGAAAACAGGGTTCTTGCTATTCTATATTGAAATCGTTCATACGAGATTGTTCGTTTTATTCAGGATAATAGGCTGTATTTCTGAAGTATGAACAGTGGCTTGTCCCTACCCATTTATATCCGGACAACGACAAGGGATTGCTTCTACATACGCATATAAGAAAAAGCACCTCCAAGTCTGATTTATAGACTTAGAGGTGCTTTATATTTATTCTTCAGGCAATTCTTATATGCCCAAATCTTTACATACTTGTTCTATTTTCTTTTCAGTAGCAGCATTCACTGCATCGTATTCTTCACGTGATTTCAATTTATCCTGAACTTCAATGTAGAACTTTATCTTCGGTTCTGTTCCCGAAGGACGGATTGACACCTTCGTTTTATCCTGTGTAAAGTATTGAAGTACGTTCGAAGTGGTAGGCATCTCGAGAGTATATTCTTCATTGATGCTAAAATCTTGTGCCTTCAATGTCACAAAGTCTTTGATCAATATCACTTTCGAGCTGGCTATTTCTTTGATCGGATTTTCTCTGAAATTCTTCATCATCGCTTCTATTTCTTCAGCACCGCTTCTACCTTCTTTCGTTACCGAAATACCTTTCTCTTTAGAGAAACCATATTCTACATAGATGTCCTGAAGCATTTCGTACAATGTTTTTCCGTTGTCTTTTGCCCATGCGGCGATTTCGCCAAACAAGATAGCAGCAGAAACAGAGTCCTTATCACGTACAAAGTCTTCGGCTAAGAATCCATAACTTTCTTCACCCCCACCTATATAATTACGCTTGCCTTCCAGTTCACGCATTACTGCAGCGATCCATTTAAAGCCGGTGTAACACTCAAACATCTCCACGCCATTCTTCTCAGATACAACCTGAGTCAAAGCACTGGTAACGATTGTACGCACTGTATAGTCTTTCTTTGAGAGCAATCCCAATTCCTTACGGCGTGTGATTATATAGTAGATAAGGATAAGCATTGTTTGGTTACCATTCAGCAAGATAAATTCTCCTTTATCGTTGCGAATACCTGCACCAAAACGGTCAGCATCAGGGTCGGTAGCAAATACCAACTCGGCATTTGTTTCTTCTGCCTTTTTCACGGCCAATGCCATAGCGGCAGGATCTTCAGGGTTTGGAGATATCACTGTAGGAAAATCGCCACTCAACACATCCTGTTCGGGTACGTTGATAATATTGGTAAACCCGCATTCTTTTAATGCTTTCGGGATAATTGTAAATCCTGTGCCATGCAGAGGCGTATAAACAATACCGATATTTGCATGACGCTTGATCGAATCGGGAGAAAGAAGCAATGTTTTCAAGTCCTGTATATAGGCATTGTCCATATCCTTGCCGAGTATTTCGATCAGCTTTTTATCACCGCCTTTAAATTTGATCTGATCCACTTTCACTCTGTTCACCTCAGCGATAATGCTCTTATCATGCGGAGGAATAACCTGCGCACCATCTTCCCAATATACCTTATAACCGTTATATACTTTCGGGTTGTGAGAAGCTGTAATCATTATACCACTCTGACAGCCTAGCTTGCGGATAGCATACGAAATTTCGGGAGTAGGCCGTAAGTCTTCGAACAGATATGCCTTGATTCCGTTTGCAGCAAAAATATCTGCCGAAATTTCGGCATACAAACGGCTATTGTTACGACAATCGTGGCCGATCACTACTTTTATTTCTTTTAATGAAGAAAACTCCTTCAATAGATAATTAGCCAGCCCTTGTGTTGCACCTCCGATTGTGTATATATTCACGCGGTTGGTACCCACACCCATAATTCCGCGAAGTCCTCCTGTTCCAAATTCAAGATCTTTGTAAAAAGATTCTATAAGCTCCGTTTTATCTTCTTGATCCAACAATGCCTGAACTTCTTTTCGTGTATCGGCATCGTATTTTTCCGACAACCATGTTTTTGCTTTAGCTGTTACCTGTGCCAGCAATTCACTGTTTTCCATGCTTTCTTCTTTATTTTAGTTTTATATTGATCTAAACAAAAATGCGAATAACAAAAATAACAATTTTTTGCTTTGAGGGGGTAAGAAGATATAAGAAATATAGTCTTTCTCCACACTCCGACCAATCATATCCTTTAACCTATTGATTATTCACACAAAACTAAATAGGTGAATACTAAAAACATAATAAAGTATAATAAAAGCTAATCACTCCGCATGGCATCCATTTAAGAAAAGTTCTTTTTGGCGGTTCTCGAAGAAAGTATTACTTTTGCAGCGGTTTTAACGCCCCCTACTCATTTGGGCTAGTATTCACTAAAAATTAAGAATCATGGACGAAGACCCGTATCCGAGTTACAGAAACAAAACTAAATTATTAACCTCTCTGTAAAGGGTCTTATTGTGATTTCCTTACAGAGATAAAGTAAGGAGATTACATCATGAGTGAAATAATAATCCGCCTCCAACAGCTTATTGAAGACAAAAGCTGGAAAATCGTAAAACAAGAACTTAACAACCTCGATTCTGTTCAGATAGCAGAAATCATTGCCGACATACCAAAGTCTGATCAGATCATTTTATTCCGCCTCTTGCCACAAGAATTGGCAAAGGAGACTTTCAAACGCCTTTCTCACGACGAAAAAGAAGATATAATCGAAGGACTGGCTGTTAACATCAATGTCGTAACATCTCTTCTTAATGATCTTGATCCGGACGACCGTACAGCCTTCTTTGAAGAACTGCCGGGCGAGGTAAGCCAGCGTCTGATGCAGATACTATCGGACGAAGAAAGAGAAATCACCACCAAGCTACTGGGCTTCCCAAAAGATAGTATCGGACGTCTGATGACACCCGAGTATGTTGCTGTAAGACCATACTACACAGTAGAACAGGCTATAAACCATATCCGTAAATTCGGAAGAGACTCCGAAACACTGAATGTAATATACATCGTAGATGATAATTGGAAGCTTATCGCCGATATCCGCATCAAGGAAATAATTTTGGCTTCTGCTAACCAGACCATCGGCGAGCTTAGCGACAATCGGCTTATCTCGCTTAACGCATACGACGACCAGGAGGTTGCCGTAAAAATATTCTCCGACCATGACCGTGTAGCTTTACCCGTAACCGACACCAACGGCACACTGCTGGGCATTGTTACCATCGACGACGTGATGGATGTGGCTGAAGAAGAAAGCACAGAAGACTTCCAAAAGTTTGGGGGTACAGAAGGACTAGACTTGTCATATACCAAAACCTCTCTGACTGAAATGGTCAGAAAACGTGCCGGATGGCTAGTTGTCCTCTTTTTAGGAGAGATGCTCACAGCATCAGCAATGGGGCACTTCGACGAAGAGATAGAGAAAGCCGTAGTGTTGGCCTTGTTTGTTCCACTAATCATTTCAAGCGGAGGTAACTCGGGTTCGCAAGCTGCCAGTCTTATTATCCGTGCATTGGCACTAGGCGAATTAAAGCTCAAGAACTGGTGGTATGTGATGAGAAAAGAGATTTTATCAGGTCTGCTTTTGGGTTCTATCCTCGGTGTAATAGGTTTTACCCGAATATTTATATGGCAAGAACTGGGCTTATACGACTATGGTGAATATTGGGTATGGGTTGCTTTGAGTGTGTCCGTTTCGCTCATATTCATTGTTTTGTGGGGAACGTTCTCCGGTTCGATGATCCCCCTCATGCTAAAGAAAATAGGATTAGACCCCGCTACTGCATCAGCTCCGTTTGTAGCAACGCTGGTGGATGTTACCGGACTTATCATCTATTTCTCTATTGCAGCTATGTTCTTAAGCGGAAAACTACTCTAACAAACTAATTATATTATAAAGTAAAAAGCGGCTGGCTTAAGTTTATCTCTTGTCATACTGAGCAAGATGAATAATTTAAGCCAGCCGATCTTTTTTTATATTATATTATTCAAAAACACCTTCAATCTATCCGACTCCGTATTTGATCTGATCGAATAAGAAAGGGAATATTTTTGCGTCTACGCCATGATTTAATAGACTTTCTCTGTCTGCATCAAACAACATTGCAAACAGCTCGAAGTCATTATCTTTGTATACAGCTTGTTTATAATGTTCGATAGCTTCTTTCATATTACCGGCGCAGAGGTCTACATGTCCGGCATTCAGAAAATCGTGTATCGTAGGTTTTCTTTCTAAAATTTGATTGTAATATTTTTGAGCTAACTCGTATTTCCTCAACAGGAATGCAGTCCACGCAATAGGACGCTGCGCTTTTGTGCCCTTAGAGTCTAATAGCTCTACCTTAAAATACGTATTCAAGGCCTGCTCATAATCGTTCATCTCCAGATAGCAATGTCCTATATTCAGCTCCGTGTTTATATTATCAGGATTCAGTTTTGCTGCCTTCTGATAGTAGTACAATGACATATCCGGCTTCTTCAATGTTCGGTATATCTGTGCTATACGTCTTATGATCCACGAATTATCGGGTCTCAGCACATCTGCCTGCAAGTAAGCAGCCAAAGCACCGTCCTGGTTGTTGAGCATTTGCTTGCAATACCCTATTTTTTGCCAGATATCATCATTCTGACTATCAATATCAATCAAACGATTGAAAACATCCAATGCCTCACTGAAATTATTTTTGTCGAAACAATACTGAGCAATCTTCCTCATACTTTCCTCATCGGATATCAATGGAGCAATAGACTTCTTGTCATAGAAATTCAAATTCAGCTTGAATACGTCAAAGAAGTTGTTGCGATATGGATGCAATTTAAAGAAACGATACAGATCTTGAATATATTGATTTGAGGTAACTTCGTCATCGATAGTAGGATTCATTGCCTGTGCCTCTTTTTGCAGCTGCTTTATCTCTTCCGATTCGGCACCCATACGCCCCATCATCATATCCCGTTGTGCAGGAGATATCTGTAACAGGCTCAAACAGAAAGAATACTTATCCGAGTTGCACATATGCCCCGAATCGAGAACGGCAGTCTTCAGCAGATTACTTCCGCTATCTTCGGGAAACAGGCTCATAAGCTCAGAGTACGAAGGATCGAAAGGCATAAACCAATTGCTCATTTCGGAAAAGAAAGAAAAGTGCTTTAATCCCGAAAATGTAGAATGAAACACATCAGCACCTTCCATTTGCAAATTGGAATATTCCTGTAACTTTTTACCAAGTCCCGATTCTTCAAGCTCCTTTTGCCATTCAGGATTTTTTTCCGAAAAGTCTGTATCACCGCCCATCAGCTCTTCCATATTCAGTTTGCGACCGGCCAGATTATTAAACTTCATCATCTCTGGCAAAATCTCCTCTCTGATTTTCTTGCTAATCTGTTCCGTCTCGCGCGAACGAATCAACTGAATGACAACACGGCGAACAGCCCTGCGGAATTCCTGATTTTCGGACATAATATCCAATTGGTTTTGCAACTCAGGATACAATGACCAACGCACATCGTACATCTGCATGACAATCACAAGACCTACAATAGCCCTTACACGCAGTTGCATATTGTCGGAAAAAGAAGTATACATCAACACCTGTACTTTTCTATAGTCGAAACGATGGAACAAGCTTAAAGACAATGCAGACAACAACAAGCTCTTTTCTCTTACAGGCATCACCTCGTTTTCGAGAAAAGAGATATAATCATTATAGTCGCTTTCTTCGGCTCGGGGAGAGACATATACTTTGGAGAATAAATCGGAAGCTACACGTTCACGCCTTACCGCCAAATCGAGCTTTCGCTGGTTCTTTTCTTCTCCCGCCTCTAGCAAATCGACTATAGACATAGAATCGGAGATATCCTTCAACTGCATCAAATAATCAGGCAGCGTATTTGTCTTTAATCTGTTTATCCGATACTTCTCATAAAATATATTGGTCGACTCTGTATTTAACAGTTCATCGGCAACATCGTCTGTCAACTCATATAGAGATCTTAGGAGATTACGATACACATTATCCCGTTCGGTATCTTCAACACCTTCAAACAGGTAATGAAGCATATATTTGTAGTTTGTCTCCAGTTCGCTCAATGTTTCAGACACTTTCCAATCCTGAAGGTTTACGACCAACTTTGTCAGTGACTCAAACACATCTTTCAACTGTCTTTTTGACAGGTTTTGAAGTATTTCTTTTTTAAGAGCTATTATATCGCGACTGTTCATTCTTTAATACTATGTATGGGTTATGCTCAATTAGTCATTATCAGTGTAGAAGGAGCATCACGAAGCAAGTTAGGTTTTTTCACATCCAGTTCTTTCCAACTATTGAGACTAATCAAGATCAAATCTTGTTTCATCAATATATCACTATCTACGGGTATATTGTTGTTCCACAGCTGAAACAGGTATGGGTTCACAGCTTTTATCGCCTTTACAGACTTTACAAATTCTATCGAGTTCTCGGCCAATCCTACACGATCCCATAATGATATTCTCACGTATGAGTTCTCGGCCAGCCTTTCCATAAAGTCACCCATAAAAATATCATCCTCATCCAATATAGGAACAAAAATGTTACGGATAGTTATTAATCCTCTATCAATAAATATGCCAACCGGCATATTCGTCTTCGAAATAATAGAGCGGGTACGATCATCGAACGGAGCATTGAATGTTCCTTTTTTTCTGATCTTGTTCTGCACGATAGAAAAGATATAATCGGGAACATAACTCAGAGCATTGGAGAAACGCCCTAGAAACCTGTCGGAATATGTATATCCTTTATTCCCAATCAAAAGGAAATCGTATTCTCCTTTGTTTGCAATTTTTATAATACTGTTCTGAAAGTTGTTTGTAACCTCAAACATCGTGTTTACATCCTGTTGCAAAGAGTGAGCCTCCTCCTTAACGGGCTCAAAAACACGATCTTCTTCCTCATCTATATTGTATTGATGCATCGGACTACCTTCCGTCAAGTGCAACAATGTCAGATCAGACTGTGACTGTTTTCTTTTTATCAAACAGCTTGCCAAAAGCAACAGCTTGCGCCCTGTTTGAGGGCTTGAAAAAGGCACTAATACTTTAAATTTCTTTTGTGCCGATATTTCAGAATAATTTTCGTTTCGTTTAAATATCTTATCCAAAATATTTAAACTAGGCGATGTCATAAACGTGGTAACCAATGCCATAATCACCATCATGGCAAATAGTTCGGGCGTTAATATTCCTAAGTCGAGACCGATGTTTAAGACAACGAGCTCCATTAAACCTCTGGTATTCATCAATGCGCCTATCACCAAACTGTCTTTCCAGTTTTGTCCCACAAAGCGAGCAGCCAAGGCGCTACCCAAAAATTTACCGGTTACGGCAACCGCAATCACAATAAAACATACTAGCCACAAATGTCCGGTATTTAATAAACCGATTTCGGTTCTCAATCCGGTGAAAACAAAGAACAGAGGCAATAAGATTATTAGTGTTACATATTCTATCCTTTCGGTCAGAAGATTACGTAAACGGATATTCGATGGCATTATAACCCCTGTAAGGAAAGCCCCAAACAAAGCGTGAATACCGATAGCCTCGGTAGTATATGCCGATAAGAACAATATCAATATAAAGCCACCCATTATGGTTTTGGACATCCCTTTCGAATGGTGGTTATCTGCAATATTTTTTAAGATGGGGCGAACAACCTTAAACATAATAAGTACATATACCACAGCCATTAAGATCACATATAGCGAACTGGTGAAAGTTCCGGCTTTGGCTATCGCTATCACTGCGGCAAGCAAACACCAAGCTGTGATATCGTCTATGGCTGCACAGGTAATAACCATTGGCCCTACCGGCGACTTATTAATTCCCTTCTCATGTACAATACGTGCCAAAACGGGAAAGGCTGTTATACTCATCGCAATTCCCATAAATAGTGCAAACGAAACAAACCCGGAATGCGCATGCGTAAAGTCTTCATATATAAAATATGCCAGTAATGCTCCTAACGTAAATGGAAAGACAATGCTCGCATGACTTATGATTACGGCACTGTGAGCCCTGTTCTTCAACACATTCAGATTCAACTCCATACCCACAATAAACATAAAGAGTATCAGCCCTACCTGACTCAACAAGTTGATATTCACAAGCGAAGATACAGGAAACAGAAATTGGGAAATCTCAGGAAAATATAAGCCTAATAAAGATGGACCTAATACGATCCCTGCCGCTATTTCGCCAATCACAGAAGTTTGACCGATTTTTCGACATATCCAGCCAAAAATTTTCACCACCAGCATTATTACAATTATCTGCAACATCAGGATAGCGAAAGGAACACTTATATTATGCAATAAGCTTTTGCCAAATTCGCCCCATGCGGTTTCTCCTGTTGTTTGTTCAGAGATGGTACGTCCTACCTCCAGATTATTTTTACCAAGTTGAAGTATAATAAGTAATATGAGAGAGAATGACCCTATCGATATAATGTAAAAAAGTACATTCTTTAATTTTTTCATACCTGTTCTCCGTTAACAACCTTAATTAATTATAAGTACCATATAATAGTTTTGCCTAAGCGAAGACAAAATTATGGTTTATTTTCGATTCCTTTCCTACTTTACTTAAATAGCGTATATATAAGCATTATATATATTAATTTTTTTTAACTAGTATTTTATCTATACGAACGCCATCCATATCTACAATTTCGATTATAAAAACTTTCCATTTCAGAATCTCTCCGGTCTTCGGTATATGTCCCAGTTTATCCAGTATCAGACCACTTACTGTATTGTAGTCGTATTTGTTATACATATCTCCCATTCTGAAATAAACAAGAAAATCGTAGAATGAGCATTGCCCATCTATAAGACAACTTCCATCCTGACGCTGTACGATTGCCGGCTCTTCCTGCGGATCTAACAAAGTACCGACCAATGCTTCCAGAATATCTTTTAATGTAACAATTCCCCTCACCGCTCCAAATTCGTCGCAAACAAGAGCATAGGATATATGATTAGCCTTCATGTCAGCTAGGGCACTATACACTTCCATACTTTCAGAAAAGAACTGAACAGGACGTACAACAGTTTTCACATCAAAGTCGGGAGATTCGATCTTCCCAAACATATCCTTCAGATAAACAACTCCCAACACATGATCCAAATCTTTAGTTCCTACAGGATATTTATCAAAGGGGTATTTATGTATAAGCGTCACGATCTCATCATTTGTCATATCCGTATCTATCCATACAATATCTCCCCGATTGGTCATAATAGATTCCAAATCCCTATCGCCCAGATTAAAGACACGCTCTACGATTTCTTTTTCTACATCCTGTACTTCACCGTCTTCGGCTCCTTCAATTACCATCGACTTAATTTCTTCTTCTGTAACTTTAGACTCGGACAGAGAAATACCCAGCATGCGAAATATTAATGCCGAGCTTTTGGATAACAGCCATACAAAAGGAGATACAACGATAGACAAATAATGCATCGGGCGAGCTATAGCTTTAGCGACTTTCTCTGCCGAACTCATCCCAATACGTTTTGGCACCAATTCGCCAAGAACAATTGTGAAATAAGTAACTATTATAACAATACCAAACCGAGCTAGCGGATATGCATAGTTTGCAGAAAGCCCCAGATTGATAAATAATGCCGATACATCGCCGGCCAATACATCTCCCGAATAGAGCCCCGTGAGGATACCGATGAGTGTAATTCCCACCTGAACAGTAGATAAAAAACGATCGGGATTTTCGGACAGTTTTATTGCAGTCTGAGCAGATTTACTGCCTCGTTTTGCTTCCGTTTTGAGACTTGATTTACGTGCTGAGATAACAGCAATTTCGGACATTGAAAAAACACCATTCAATAATATCAAAAGAACTATGATTGCGATTTCCATATATTTTATTAATATTCGTCAAGCGAAGGTAAAGATATTACAAATGCAAAATACATTTATTTGATATTTATTAAGAAAGTTTGAAAATCCGTTCAATCTTAATTGCTTTGTTTGGGATCACTCCTAAAGGAATAAATACGTGAAACAGGATATAACCCACTTCTCAAATAAATGATTCGATAGACTATATTAACAACCGAATGAAATAAATTTTGTATTTTTGACGGACTTTTTCGAAAAAATAAAAACATTAATATATGAACATCTCGTACAACTGGTTAAAAGATTATCTTGACTTCGATTTATCCCCTCAGGAAACTGCCGATGCCCTGACATCTCTCGGTCTCGAAACCGGCGGTGTAGAAGAAGTAGAAACAGTAAAAGGAGGTCTCGAAGGCCTAGTGATAGGTGAAGTACTCACTTGTGTAGATCATCCCGACTCAGACCACCTGCACATCACAACGGTAAACGTTGGGCAAAGTGAGCCACTACAAATAGTGTGCGGAGCTGCAAATGTTGCCGCAGGACAAAAAGTGGTGGTTGCATTAGTAGGAACAAAACTATATTCGGGCGATGAGTCTTTTACGATAAAGAGATCTAAAATGAGAGGTGTGGAGTCGCTTGGCATGATATGCGCCGAAGACGAGATAGGAATAGGTACAAGCCATGCGGGAATCATCGTATTACCAGCCGATGCTAAGGTAGGTACTCCGGCAAAAGAATATTACAACATACAGAGCGAATATATTCTCGAAGTGGATATTACACCAAACCGTATAGACGGAGCTTCACACTTTGGAGTTGCCCGTGATTTGGCTGCATATCTGAAACAAAACAAACTAAAAGGGTCACTGAAAAGTCCATCAGTTGAAAGCTTTCAACTGGATGAACCAAACGGCGGTGTACCTGTAAAAGTAGAAAATACGGAAGCCTGCCCACGTTATGCAGGAGTAACAATAAAAGACGTAAAAGTTTCCGAAAGTCCCGAGTGGCTTAAGAACAGGCTTACTTCTGTAGGCTTGCGCCCAATCAATAATGTAGTAGATGTTACCAACTATGTATTGCAAGAACTGGGACATCCATTGCACGCATTCGATGTGGCTCATATCTCGGGAGGAACAGTAATTGTAAAAACCTTACCGGAAGGAACTAAGTTCGTTACACTAGATGAAGTAGAACGTACACTTAGCGAGAGAGACTTGATGATATGCAACGACAAAGAAGGCATGTGTATCGGTGGGGTATTTGGCGGATTAGATTCGGGGGTTACGGAAAAGACTAGCGATGTTTTCCTCGAATGTGCATACTTCAACCCTACATGGATACGCAAATCGGCACGTCGTCATGGATTAAATACCGACGCTTCGTTCCACTTCGAACGTGGCTGTGATCCGAACGACACGATTTATGTATTGAAACGTGCTGCGTTGTTGATACAAGAACTTGCAGGAGGTAAGATAGTAGGCCCGATACAAGATATATATCCTAACCCTGTAGCAAAACCTACAGTAGAGCTGTCGTACGATAAAGTTAATAGCCTGATAGGAAAGGTTATCGAAAAAGAAACTGTAAAATCTATCCTCGAAAGTTTAGAGATTACAATAGAGAAAGAAACGGAAGATACGCTTAGCCTGTCTATCCCTACCTATAGAGTAGATGTATTGCGTGATGTAGATGTGATCGAAGATATATTACGTGTCTACGGATATAACAACATCGAAATAGGCGACAGCCTAAAGTCGAACCTTTCGTACGAAACACCTACAGACAAAAGTTATGACTTACAAAATCTGATCTCCGAGCAATTGACAGGTAGCGGATTTAAAGAAATAATGAATAACTCGCTTACAAAAGAAGCTTATTATTCAGACTCTCAATTATACCCTGTGGCTAACAGCGTACGAGTTATCAATCCGCTCAGCAACGACCTTAATGTGATGCGTCAAACCTTGATTTACGGAGGTTTGGAGAGCATTGCATACAACCGTAATCATCAGAATCCTGACATCAAATTCTATGAGTTCGGGAACTGCTATTTCTATGATGCTTCTAAGAAGGTGGAGGGTGAAACTTTAAAAGAATACAACGAAGAGTTTCATCTTGGCTTGTGGCTTAGTGGAAACAACATAAGCAATAGTTGGGCAGCAGGCGATGAAAAGACATCCGTATATCAACTAAAAGCGTATGTTGAAAATATATTAGCCCGTTTGGGTATCGCAACCAACAGGTATGAATACGTACAGACATCGAACGAAATATTTACAGCAGCTTTAGATATACAAGCCAAGGGAAAAGGTAAATCTCTGGGCGTATTGGGTATAGTTAACAAGAAAGTGCTGAAATCGCAAGACATTAATGCAGAAGTGTTCTATGCCGAACTAAACTGGGATAGCCTGATGAAAGAGATCAAGAAGCATAGCATCACTTACACGGAAATATCAAAGTTCCCGGCTGTAAAACGTGACCTTGCTCTGTTATTGGATAAGAATATCCTTTTCGATCAGATAGAGAAGATAGCATACAAAGCCGAACGTAAGTTATTAAAGAACGTTTCTTTGTTTGACGTATACGAGGGCAAAAATTTACCCGAAGGCAAAAAGTCTTATGCAGTAAACTTCGTTATTCAGGACGATGAAAAGACTCTGAATGACAAACAGATTGATGGCATCATGCAAAAGATACAAAAATCGTTAGAAAGCGAATTAGGTGCACAGTTGAGATAAATCTCAAACTAAAATAGATGAAATAGGCTGCTTCGTAAAGCAGCCTATTTTTTTAATAATAATGTACAATATCTATTACCTCCGATCGTGACATTGCTCCGGGATTTATACCAAGCTCACCCTCGGGTACAGGAAGATGCAGTTTATTGAAATACTCCTTCCAACCCTCTGTTATTTCATCCGAACCGGGAGATTTGAATGTCATAACATTAAGAGGAAAAATCGCAGTCCCGTTATTTGCTCTTAATAATATCTCATAAATAAATTCGGAACAATAATATTTATCGTTATTCATCACAAAGCCATCGTCATATTCTTTCCCTACCAGCGTAAATCCTTCTTGTATTGCCCGGGATATACAATATTGATATTCTGCCTTTAACCTCCCCACAACAGATACTGGATAGCAACCTTTATTATTTTCGGGATAGAGATATTCATGCAAAGGAGTAACAGTAACTCTGGGATGAGTGGCTTCGATTATATAGATGCTGTCATTTTCATCTATATAGACCATACCCACATGGGTAAAATGATATTGATCGATACTCGATGTTACTTCCTTTATTGCTTTGCCCATATCTCCCGAGCAAGACTCCTGAAAAATAAGGTCTCCTGCTTGCAGCTTAAAGTTATCGGCTGAAATATGAAATGGAAGCAATAGGAATAAAATAAGAACAATTGTTTTCATATTATTGAGGTATGTAGAAGGATTGCCTGTTGCTATAAGAGATGTTTCACTCCTGTTTTCAGTATAACAAAACACTATGTCTATGACAACAGACAATCCCTATTAATTCTATCTAAAAGTATAACTAATACCACCCATCAACCAAAAACCCGGCTGAGGAATATTCCCTCTATCAAAATAATGAGTATTGTACAGATTATTCATACTCAAATTCAACTGTAGATCATTATACTTGTAATTAAGCTTTAGGTCGAGTGTAGAGAATGCCGGATAATGCTCATTACCAACCTTCACCAGATTTTCATACTTTTCATAAAATCCCATCCGTTTTTGAAAACGGAAATACCAACCTGCTGAAAATCCTTTATAAATTTGATGATGAAACTGTGCCGTAAACTTATCGCGCAAGTAATTCAAGCTATACAATGATATCATATTTTGCGCATCGCTGGTCTGATGCATACGTGCATAGTCAAGAGATATGGAAGATTGCTCGCCTAATACTGGGAACACATCTGCCAATCGAAATTTCACTCCCATTTCAACGCCTTTTGTATCTACTTTTGTAAGATTCCACGATGCCCATTTTGTATCATCCGCATTCACCTTTACCCAGTCTATCATATCTCGTCCCCAGAGAAGAAAGCCTGTGAGATATGCAGAGAAAAACGATTTATTGTATTTGAAGTTAAGATCGAGAGACTCTGACTTCTCTGGTTTCAATCCGCTGTTTCCGTTGTGGGTTTCTGTTGTATAATAAAGATCAGTAAAAGTAGGCATCCGTGTCGATTTGCTCCACGATGACGATATATTAAAGTCTTCTACAGGCCGATATGTAGCGCTCACCGAGGGGTAAAACCTATATTTACCACTCAACAATGTGTTATGATTCATCAAAACACCTGCAGACAACACAATTTTTTCGATACTTAAAGTATGCTCGAATGCCACACTAGCGTTGGTGCGGTCATCATACATTTTATATTTCCGGTGAGGCTCTACCATCGGTTTTCCTAATAGTGAACTCATTGTATCTTCTTTTCGCAAGTCTCCGCCCAAGCTGGTAATCCCCAATCGGGATTCATAGCTAAAGATAAGATTCGCTCCATAAGTGTCGTTCCGGTGATAGTTGCGCCCCTTGTCGGTATCCTTGATCAAGTCAAACTGATCGTGATGCCTGTCCCAATATACAATGGGAATTATTTTGAATTTAGAACCAAACTCTCCTTTCAGAGACCCCATATATGTGCTTGTACGCTCATACTGATTGGGATACTTCGCCGAATAGAAAGTATTAGCTCCATATTTTTTATCGTTATAACCTAATTGCAGGTCAATTTTAGACTCGTTAAGTCTGAAACGTGTTTGCCACAACACATTATACAGATCATAGTCGCTATTGGCTATATAACCCGAAGAAGAGTTATAGCCTACCGACAAACTATTTGTTGTTATGCCTGCTTTTGCCACACCACGTACTTCCATGCCACGCAACTTGTGCATGCCCGACTCTACACTGGCATAAGCTTTATAATCTGCACTTTTCTTTGTAATAATATTGATCCCCCCCGAAAATGCACTGGCTCCGTATATCAGGGCTGATGGGCCGTGAATGATTTCGATACGTTCGATGTCGGAAAGATTGATTGGAATGTCGAAACTGTAGTGTCCTGTGTGGGGGTTGGAGAGATTTACTCCGTTGAGAAGTACTGCGTTTTGATCGAATGTGCCACCTCTGATCGAGATATCGGCTTGTACACCATGTCCGCCTCGTTGAATCACATCTATGTTAGCGGCGTAAACTAACAAGTCTTGAATACTCCGGACGGGCGCCTGCTCTATTTGCTCTTTAGTGATTACTGTTACCAGCTTGGCTGTTTGGTTGATCGGCATCTCTACCCGCGATGCCGTCACCATCACTTCATCGAGCTCTTTCTCCATCACTTTTTGTTGTTGCTCGTTACTTGTAGTTTGTGCAGATGCGAGCGATACATGAAGACATGTAAGTGCACATCCTGTCACAACCCCAATGTTAACAAGCCTGTGCATACTGTTGAATGCACTGTAGGCTTTCCGCAAAAATCTTTTAAAGCGATAAGCCTGCTGTTTGTTTACTTGTTTTTGATTCATTTTGTTTAGTTAATTAATAATAAAATGTCGCTGCAAAAGTAAAGAAATTCTACACAACTTCACCTATGTATATCAGCTAGAATTATAGAAACAACAGTCTACAGCTTAAATAATTTAGAGCAAAGTAGTTTAAACATCAAACACTTAGAGAAAGGAATAGTCAAGAAGAAAATATTTTAAAAATCTATGAAATCAAACCATATTTTAAATAGAGTGCAAATTTGATAGACATCGTTCAAAAAGAATATAAGAAACTAATAATAAAACACATATAGAGAATGACTCTATTCACATTGTATCCAATAAATACTCAAACCTCCACTGCTCAGGAGAGGTTCTGTAATTGATAATTTTTATGCAGTTCAACATTCAAATAAAATATTTCTATTATATTTACTGTTTTGAACTAACATGAAATACGAAGGAAACAAAATAAATAATGAACAATACCATTATTTTCTACAGAATTAAGAGTTTATTATTCCAACCAAAAGTATCTTAATAAATACATAAAAATGAAGAAATCATACGAACAGTTCATTGCTCGTCAAGAGCTCTTGAAGAAACAATATGACGACACATATTACCAAAAACAACATCAGCGAGGCAAACTAACTGCACGCGAACGTATCCTTCTTCTATTCGACGAAGATACATTTGAAGAAACAGATGCTTACGCCCCTCCTGCAACATCCTCATTCGGAAAAACAGTAAAAGCTTTTGGAGACGGAGTGATTACAGGATTCGGAAAAGTTAACGGACGTTTGGTGTATGCATATTCACAAGACTTTAATGTACTTGGAGGCTCTCTTGGAGCAACCCATGCCGCAAAAATAGCCAAAATACAGGACATGGCTCTCAAAACAGGTTCGCCAATGGTGGGACTTATCGACTCGGGAGGCGCACGTATACAGGAAGGTATCAGCAGCTTGGATGGATATGCAAGTATATTCAAAAGAAATGTGCTTTCCTCTGGCGTTATACCTCAAATATCAGTAATAATGGGACCTGCTGCCGGAGGTGCAGTATACTCCCCTGCCCTCACCGATTTTATATTCATGACTGCCGACACAAGCTATATGTTTGTTACAGGCCCTAACGTGGTGAAAGAAGTACTCAACGAAACAGTATCCACCGAAGATTTGGGTGGAGCATCTGTACATGCTTCAAAATCGGGAGTAGCTGACTTTGTATATAGCGACGACGAAAATACAATATTGGGCGTCAAGAAATTACTATCCTACCTCCCATCAAATAATATGGAGAATCCGCCGCTCACCGAACCGGCAGAAACGGCAACACGGGATGATGAGCAACTCCGAAATATTGTACCCGAAGATCCGGACAAGCCTTACGATGTAAAAGAAGTAGTGAGATTGATCGTAGACAATGGTGACTTTTTGGAAATATCGGAAAACCATGCGGCGAATATATTTACAGCATTTGCCCGTATCGATGGCCGTGTTGTGGGAATAGTAGCCAATCAGCCCAAAGTAATGGCAGGGACACTCGATACACACTCTTCGGTAAAAGGAGCACGTTTCATCAATATTTGCGACGCATTCAATATACCAATAGTAACACTGGTGGATGTTCCAGGATTCCTTCCGGGAACCGATCAGGAACATGAGGGCATTATCCGTCACGGAGCAAAGCTTTTGTATGCTTATACATTTGCCAATGTACCCAAGATAACAATCATCCTTCGAAAAGCATATGGTGGGGCATATATCGTAATGAACAGCAAAGGAATCGGAGGCGACTTTAGTTTTGCATGGCCAACTGCCGAAATTGCAGTAATGGGACCTGACGGAGCTATTGCCATTCTCTTCCGCAAGGAATTGAACGAAGCGGAAGATCCGGCTCTACTGAAAAAAGAACTTACCGACAAATATCGAGAAGAGGTTACAAATCCGTATATAGCAGACGAAAAAGGATATATAGATGAAGTGATAGACCCTGCTGTAACCAAACAGAAGATTGCTTCGAGCCTTAAAGCTCTTGAACGCAAAATTGAGTTACGTCCTAAGCGTAAGCATGGTAATCTACCTTTGTAATACTTAAAATTGTATCTGATGAAAAATAAAAATAAGATAAAATCAATTCTTATTGCCAACCGTGGAGAAATCGCTATCCGAATAGCGCAGACCGCCAAGAAAATGGGCATAGAATCTGTAGGTATACGCACAGTAAAAGAACCTGATGCATATTATCTGACTCAGGTAGACCGCATCGTCAATTTTCCGGATAGGGAGATAAACGAAACGCCTGAATTTTTGGATATAGAATGCCTGGTGCTATTAGCTAAAAGAAACAAAATAGACGCTATCCATCCCGGATACGGATATCTATCCGAAAATGCAGAGTTTGCGACCCGCTGTACAGAGGAAGGAATTATTTTCATAGGACCTTCGCCACGTATCATACAGAATATGGGTGACAAGATCACTGCAAAGAATATCGCAGCTAAAGGCAATGTACCCATGCTAGGGGGTAGCAACGGCAGTGTCAGCACACTGGACGAGGCTATCGAAATTTCAAAATCGATTGGTTTCCCTGTAATCATAAAAGCTTCTGCCGGAGGTGGAGGACGAGGGATGCGCATTGTACGCAAACAATCAGACCTCAAACAAATGTATCTGTCCGCTTCATCCGAAGCACTCGCTGCATTTAGCAACCCATCTGTATTTATAGAAAAGTATTTGGAGAATCCGAAGCACATTGAAATACAAATAGTAGCCGACACCCACGGTAATATTATCCACCTGGGAGAAAGAGAATGTTCGGTACAACGCAAACATCAGAAGTTGCTCGAAGAAGCCCCTTCTCCGGCTCTGGACGATGAGCTGCGGAAAAAGATGACCGATGCTGCTGTTTCACTTGCAAGAGAAGCGAAATACATAAGTTTGGGAACAGTAGAGTTCTTACTTGATAAGGACAAAAACTTCTACTTTATGGAGATGAATACCCGTGTACAAGTAGAACACCCTGTAACCGAAATGATAACAGGATTAGACCTTATAGAACTGCAAATACGAATTGCCAACGGAGAAAAACTCCCGATTACGCAAGACGATGTAAAACTCAACGGATGGGCTATCGAATGTCGTATCAATGCAGAAGATGTGCAAGCTAATTTCTCACCTTGTACAGGTATCATCAAGGCAATGAGCTTGCCAAAAGGAAGCAACACCAGAATAGATAAAGGCGTAGTGGTGGGCTCTGAAGTTACTCCTTTCTTCGACTCTATGATTGCCAAATTAATTATTCACGGAAAGGATCGGGATACCGCCATTGCAAGAACAATCAAGGCTCTCAATAGATTCCATATAAAGGGTATAAAGACAACAATACCGTTCGACAAAGCTGTATTGCATAACAAAACATTTCAAAAAGGTGATTACAATACATCCTTCATCGAAAAACAATTAGACTCACTCGTATATCGTGAGAAAGATGAAGACCTCTTTGCAGCACTGTTCTCTGCCAATCAGTTTAAGAAACAAAACGAGGCACTTACAGAGAAGAAAGAAGAAACAGACCCTTGGGCTATGAGAAACAGGATTAATAATATGTAATACATCGATTATGAAAAATAAACAACATAAACCAATCATAGCTTTAGATAAGAATTCGAACAAAACATTTGATTTCCTTATCGATGAAAATGGAAAATATACACACAATTCTAAAGAGCTGGACTTCAAAATAGAAACTACGCCTGATGGTTTTACCGCAATGACAGTGAATGGGCTTACCTATCCTGTAGAAGTAATAGCCCAGCACCAGAATGAATATGAATTGCTGGTGAATGGTGTCAGTTATGTATTTTCGATTGAGTCTCCTTTTTCGTTGGAGCGTAAGAAGCTATTGGCCAACTTACTAAGCGAATCTACTACGATACGGCTAAAAGCTCCTATGCCGGGTAAAATACTCGATGTATTGGTGAAGGCCGGCGATACGGTAAAGGTAGGCGATACTCTTTTGATCTTGGAGGCCATGAAAATGCAAAATGCGATCTTGGCAAGCACCAAAGGTATCATAAAAAAAGTATTGGTAAAGAAAGGCGATACGACAAGCAAAAGTGATTTATTGATAGAATTGGAGAAAGAAGTATAATAAAAAAATAGGTTCTCGCTTCTAGTATCAGCAACAATAAATTTCATTTCGACTACTTAATATCTTTTACGATATGTAGTATATAATATAACCTGCTTCGGCGGGTTATTTCCTTTTTATGGGTTAAATTTGTACTCAAACAATCTATAAATGTCCAAAATATGAAAAAAACACTTTTAGGGATTATCCTCCTTTGTTTATGCTCTTTTATTTTTGCCCAAACTCTTAATGTAGCCACGTACAATATCAGAAATGATAATCAAGGTGATGCCAACAAAGGCAACGGATGGGCAACCCGATGTCCTGTTATTGCCAACCTTATAGCCTATAACGATTTCGACATCTGGGGTTCACAAGAAGTAAAACACAATCAGCTGATAGACTTGCTCGATGCATTGCCACAATACAGCTATGTAGGTGTAGGTAGAGACGACGGGGAAACCGAAGGTGAGTATGCTCCCATCTTTTTCAAAAAAGATAAATACAAAGTATTAAAGTCGGGACATTTCTGGATGGCAGAAAAAACGGATGAGCCAAACAAAGGCTGGGATGCTGCACTTCCCCGTATTTGTACATGGGTACAACTGAAAGAAACAAAAGGCAAACTTAAGTTCTGGTTTTTCAACCTGCATATGGATCATGTAGGAGTAATAGCCCGTGAAGAAAGTGCTAAGCTGGTACTGACTAAGATAAAAGAAATGTGCGGCAATGATCCTGTAATCTTAACCGGCGACTTCAATGTAGATCAAACACACAAAAGCTATACATTACTAAGCACATCGGGAATCCTTACCGACTCATACGACCGTGCAGCAGTGAGATATGCACTGAACGGAACATTCAATGCTTTCAAGCCCGATCTGCTAACAAGTAGCCGTATCGATCATATCTTTGTAAGCCCAAGCATGTCTGTAGAACGCTATGGTGTATTAACCGATACCTATCGTACTCCAAGAGATGGTGAAAACAACATCAAAACGGGTGATTTCCCGAAGGAATATTCCTTCAATGGATGCGATATACGTTTGCCTTCAGACCATTTTCCGGTGTCTGTAAAACTCATATACAAGAAAAAGTAGGAATAAACCGCTATATTTCAATTTTTAATGTTAATCTCTAGTTGTTCAGTTAATAATTTTGTACTTTTGCAGCGCCAAAGAGAAGGTGTTAAAAATCAACTTTATACAATTTATTTAATCATACTTTTAGAAAAGACATGGCTTTAAAATTTATGACTGCTGATGAGGCAGCCGCACTTATCAAACACAATGACAATGTAGGATTTAGCGGATTTACTGCCGCAGGATGTCCTAAGGTAGTACCAGTAGCGTTAGCTAAAAGAGCTGAAGCAGAACATGCAAAAGGGAATCCATTCAAGATAGGAATGTTTACCGGAGCATCTACAGGCGATTCTATCGACGGGTCACTGGCTCGTGCTCATGCAGTTAAATTCCGTACACCGTACCAGTCTAGTAAAGATATGCGAAATGCTATCAACAGCGGGGAGGTTAAATATTTTGATATGCACCTTTCTCAGCTTGCTCAGGAAATACGTTATGGCTTTTTTGGACAAGTGGATTTTGCTATTATCGAAGCGTGTGACATTACCGAAGACGGTGAAATAGTACCAACATGCGGTGTAGGAATCACACCTACTGTAGCTCGCCTTGCTAAAACTGTAATTGTAGAGCTTAACAGATGGCATCCGAAAGAAATGCGTGGTATACACGATATTGCAGAGTTGCCAAACCCTCCACACCGTAGAGAGATCGGGGTATATTCTGTAAAAGACCGTATGGGTACCGACTGCGTAAAAGTAGATCCTAGCAAAATAATCGTTGTAGAAACAAATACGCCGAACGAAGGTGGTGGCTTTAGCCCTGTAGACGAAATAACAGCAAAAATCGGAGAAAACGTTGCTAACTTTTTCGTTAAAGAAATGGCTGAAGGCCGTATGCCTAAAACATTCCTTCCTGTTCAGTCGGGTGTAGGTAATATTGCAAATGCAGTATTGGCAGCAATGGGTCAAAGCAAAGAAATACCTGATTTTGAGGTTTACACAGAGGTTATTCAAGATGCAGTAATCAGCTTGATGGAAAGCGGACGTGTAAAATTTGCAAGCGGATGTTCGTTAACAGTAAGTAACCCTGTTATCGAAAAGATCTACAAGAATCTGGAATTCTTCAAAGAAAGACTTGTACTTCGTCCTTCTGAGTTTTCTAACAACCCGGGTATTGTGCGTCGCTTAGGTATTATCGCTATTAATACAGCTCTGGAAGCTGATATATATGGTAATATCAACTCTACTCACGTTACAGGCTCTAAAATGATGAATGGTATCGGTGGTTCGGGAGACTTTACCCGTAGTGCTTATGTATCTGTATTTGTAACTCCGTCAGTAGCTAAAGATGGCAAAATCAGTGCATTTGTTCCTATGGTATCACATCAGGATCATAGCGAGCACTCTGTTAAAATCATTATCAGTGAATATGGTATTGCAGACCTTCGCGGTAAATGCCCTAAAGAAAGAGCAGAAGCGATTATCGAAAACTGTGTTCATCCGTCATATAAGTCAACAGGAGTTTGTCCTTGTTCGCTGCGTGCTAGATATTCTCTTAACAATGGACGAT